>NZ_CDWWXA010000041.1:13722-33684 GCF_977971845.1 Frankia sp. CeCAU1
CTACAACGTGCTACGTACCCTGGAGGACCTGAGTGGACTGACCACCCACGCGGGTAACGCCGGAAGCGCATCGGACATCACCGGTATCTGGAGCTAGCACCGGTATCTGGAGCTAGCCGGGCGGGCCGTGCCCGGGACGGCGCTCGTCCTGGGCACGGCCCCGCCTCGTCACCGACATCTCCGCCCCGGCCGAGAGGGTTAGGGCGCCGGGGTCGGGGTGGTGGGCGACAGTGACATGGTGCCCGCGCCGGGGATCGGGGAGGCGGCCGCGCCCGGATCCACCAGGGGGCCGTCCGCCGTCACGTTCAGGGTGCCGCCCGCCGCGCCGGACTCCGGCGCGGTCGGTGAGTCCCAGGTGGCCCCGGCGGCGTCCGGGTTCGCATGCTTGGTGACGAAATCCTTGATTACGTCCGCGGAGACCGTCGAGCAGCGCTGGGTGCGGTCCCAGGCGGTCAGGACGAAGTGCTTGTTGTCGACGAAGGTGCTCCGGGGCCAGGGCACACCGATGAACCGCGGCCCGGCGTCCGCGGCGAGCTTGCGCAGCTTGTCGACCTGATCCGTCGGCAGGCTCTTGTCGTACCAGCCGATCACGAAGCCGTGTTCGAGGTTGTGTACGGCCCGTTCCACCGAGATGCCCGAGTTCGGGTTGTAGAAGGGAATGCCGTCGGGCAGGGGGTCGGGGTTGTGGTTACCCGAGGATGGCGGTGACGCCTCGTACGTGACCGCCGTGCTGACGTGCGTCGAGCCGCGGAACGGGTCGTTCGCCGTGCCGGTGCACCCGGCCGCGGTGGCGGCAGCCGAGGCCTGCGCGACGTAGCCGACCTTGCGGGCCTCGTTCTTCGATCTGCTGTCCGCGACGCTGTAGATGATGATGCCGACGAGGAGCGCGACGGCGACGAGCCCCGACGTCCCGTAGATGAGCAGCGCGCGGCGGCGTTCCCTGCGCTTCTGTTCACGGCGCAACTGCTCGAGCCGGGTGTTGCGTTCGACGCTCTTCTTACCCACGGCAACTGATCCTACGAAGTGTTGCACCACGTCGTCCGGGCAGGATGGATCCGACCCGCCGAACACCACCGGACACGCCCTGTTCCGCCACGCCGCACCGTGACCGTGGCGTCCCGGATCATCCCGGAGCCGGGCCACCCGGGATCGGTCGGCCACGAGGTCAGCGGTGGAGGACGAACGCCGCGGTATCGCGGTCCGGTCGGGCGGGTGCGGGCGCGGCGGCGTGCCCGACCCCGACCGCGCCCATCGGTGTCCAATCGGCCGGCAGGTCGAGCACCCGGGTGACCACCTCCGGGCAGAACAGCGTCGACGACACCCAGCACGACCCCAGACCCTCCGTGGCCAGGGCGACGAGCAGGTTCTGCACCCCGGCCCCGACGGAGACGGTGAACATCCGCTCCTCGGCGGCGGCGCGGCGGGCGTCCGGATAGGGATGCGCGCCGTCGAGGAGCATGATCGGAACGATCAGCAGCGGGGCACGCCGCAGCACCTCGCCGCGCCGAAGCCGACGCTCGACGGCCGCCTCGTCGAACCCGTCGCGTCGTAGATCGTCCGCCCAGGCTTCGGCCATCGCGTCGAGCAGCGCGGCGTGCCGCTCGGTCACGATCACGAAACGCCATGGTGTGGTGTGGTGCGGGGCCGGGGCGGTGAGTGCCGCCGCGATCGCCCGGTCGACCGCGGCCGGGTCGACCGGGGTGTCGGAGAAGTCCCGCACGGTGCGCCGGTCGCGCAGCGCCGCCCGGCGCGCCTCGAGGGTGCCGAGGCGGAACATGTCATCACCAGCGGGACGCAGCAGCGCCCGCCCGCCGGCGCCGTCGTCGGGCAGCCGGCCGTAGCCGCGGACGACTGCCACCGGTGTGGCGCCCAGCTTGCCCTTGACGAGGTCGGCGGCCGCGGCGAGCTCGTCGGCCTCGGCCACCTCGGTCATCCCCAGCTCGTTGCCGTAGCCGTCGAGGTCGCCGACGTGGCTGCGCAGCGCCGCCATGCCGGCCACCCCGATGGCCATGTCGGTCAGGCCGCGCCGCCACGGCCGTCCGGCGGTATCGGTGACGATGACGGCGACATCCACGCCGAGCACGGTGGCCAGGCCCGACCGCAGCCGCCTGGCGCTGGCGTCCGGATCCACCGGGAGCAGGGCGAGGGAGTCCTTGGCGATGTTCGACGCGTCGACCCCCGCGCTGGCGAGGACGAAACCGTGGTGCGTCTCGACGATCCGGGTCGGGCCGCGCCGGGCGACCTCGCGTGCCGATTCACTGTCGATCATGGCCTGTCTGGCTTCCTCGCGGTCGCCGGACACCGTGACGAGCCGTCCCTCGGCCTTCGAAACAATCTTTGAGGTGACCACGACGACATCGCCGTCGGCGAGTGTCGGGCCGTGCGTCCGGACGGCCGAGGCCACCAGGACGGCGAGATCGTCGCCGGAACGGACCTCGCCGATGCCGGTGAGCGGGAACACGCGCAGCGCCCGTTCCGCGCTGCGCTCAGGCACCGGCGAGCTCCAGAGCCGCCCGGACGATCGCCACCGTGGCCTTCAGATCGGTCATCAACAGGGGTGTCGCGGCCACGGTCGCGCCGGGAACGGTCGCGCCGGCGTCGGCGGTGTCGACGAGCCAGCCGTCGAGCAGTCCGTCCGCCGTCCCGTCTCCCGGGCGCGGGGCCGTCCCGTGCCCGGTCGCGGCGGGTGCGGTGGCCGGCCCGGCGGTGGCCGGCCCGGCGGTGCGCCCCCGGCCGCCGTAATGCACGCCTACCGCCTGGGCGGAGGTCTCGACGCCGATGGCGGCCAGGCAGGCGTCCGCCATCCCGCGCACGGCCGAGCCGCCGATGATCGGCGACACCCCGACCACCGGCGCCGCGGTCTCGTGCACGGCCGAGCGGATCCCGGGAACGGCGAGGATGGTGCCGATCGAGACGACCGGATTCGACGGGGGGAGCAGTACGACGTCCGCGTCGGCGATGGCGGCCAGGACGCCGGGCGCGGGCCTGGCCTTTTCCGCGTTTACCGGGATGATCGCCTGTGCCGGCACGGCGGCACGCAGCCGCAGCCACCATTCCTGGAAGTGCACCGCGCGCTGGCCGTCGGCGTCCGAGATCACCACGTGGGTCTCGACCCGCTCGTCCGACATCGGCAGCAGCCGTACCCCCGGCTTCCACCGCTCACACAGCGCCCGGACCACGTCCGAGAGGGAGTAGCCGGCGTCGAGCATCCGGGTGCGCACCAGGTGGGTGGCGAGGTCGCGGTCGCCGAGTCCGAACCAGGCCGGCCCGACGCCGTAGGCGGCGAGTTCCTCGGCCACGACGAACGACTCGCCCTCGCGCCCCCAGCCCCGTTCGGCCGAGATCCCGCCGCCCAGAGTGTACATGACGGTGTCGAGATCGGGGCAGATGCGCAGTCCGTGCAACGTGATGTCGTCGCCGGTGTTGCCGATTACCGTCACGTCGGCCTCCGGCAGTGCCGCGAGCACGCCGCGCAGGAACCGGGCGCCACCGATCCCGCCAGCCAGGGCTGTAACTCTCACACCGACCAATCCTGGCACCGCGTCCCGACGGATGGGGCACCGGTGGGCGGTGGTGGATCTCCCGGCCGGGGTGATAGCGGCCACCGCCGGGCCGCGGACGGATTTCTCCGGACCGGGGCGGGCGCGCCGGTCGTGTTCCTGACCGAGCCTCGGTCGGGGTTCCTAACCGAGCCTCGGTCGGGCGAACAACGGCGTCATCCATCCGTGGAACTCCGGCTTTGCCGGTATCGGCGTGTCCGTGCAGAAGGCCGAGAGCAGAAAGTGCACGAGATGGCTGGTCGGCCGGGAGGGCGCAGGGTTGGCGAGCCCGCCCTCGATGGTGGCGACCACCGCGTCCGCCGCGAGCTCCCGATCGGGTTCGGGCACGAAGTCGTGCACCGCGGCGAGCGCGAGCCCGTGCAGCCAGTCGTGCAGCCGCTCGTGGTACTCCATGACCGGCGCGGCGTGCGGGGCGCGTTCGGCGACACAGGGATGCAGCGTGCGGCGCCGCTCGACCGAGTCCAGAGCAAGGAAGAGCTTCGCCGCCGGGTCTCCGGGCAACGCTGCGATCCGGTCGACCTCAACGTCAAGCAGTCGGTTCAGCACCGCCGCGAAGGCGTGGTCCTTCGACCGGAAATACCAGTAGACGGAGCCCGGTTCGATGCCGGCGGAACGGGCGATCTCCGCGATGGACGTCCCGGCGAACCCGCGGGCCAGGAACTGCTCCTCGGCGACGGTGAGCAACGCATCGATCCGTTCCTCGCGGGGAACCTCCTGGCGGTTGCGTGGCACCTGATCAGCGTAACGACTCCCATGGTGGGGCAGGAGAAAATCGATGCCCAGTAGCGGTAGCCCCCGTGCGGTACGCCGGCGCCCGGCGGCGCCGTCCCGGCGCCGGCATGATCGGAATCGTGTCCCGGTGTCGGTGGGTGCACTCCGGCCGGGCTCGGGTAGCGGGGTCCGGTGGACGTCTCGGGCGGATGTGTCCTGCTCACCGCCTTTCTCTTGATTCCGATTAGAGAGAGCTGTGAGAGTGAATCTCAGCTCTCTACGTTGCTGGAAGGACCGTCATGTCCGACATCAGGACCACCAAGAGCCTCGAAGCCCTGTCTGCCTCCCTTAATCGCGCGCTTGCGGGGGCCCGCGCCCCCCAGGTCGTGGCCGCCCGCCGGGCCCAGATGCGACAGCCCACCGGTACGACGCCGGCCGGGTCCGACGTCGCCGGCGCCGGCCGGCGAGCCGACCGGACGCAGGCTCTGGTCGAGACGTTGGCCTCGCGCCGGCGGACGAATATGTTGATCGGCACGCTCGACCGACTGCGCAGACCCGCCACCGGGTGGCGTGCGGCCGGCCGCGTGACCCCCTGACTCCGGGTCGACCGGGTCTCCTGCCGAACCGCTCAGTACCGTTTCGACACCGCATCCCTTCGATCCCGATGGCCACCGACCGGACCGGTTCACCTGCCGGGCGCCGGGGCGCCGCCGGAGAATCAGAGGAATTCATGATGAGTACGGCGGCGACATCCAGCGGTGCCGAATCCAGCGGTGCCGAATCCAGTTCCCCACCGTCCCCACCGTCCCCGTCGGCGCTACGCCGGGCGCTGCGCCGGGCCCGGGACGGCGCCACGCTCGACGTGGTGGAGGCCACCATTCTGCTGGCCGCGCGCGGCGATGACCTCGCGGACCTGTGCCGCTCGGCGGCCCGGGTCCGCGACGCGGGTCTGGCGTCGATCGGGCGGCCGGGTGTCGTCACCTACTCGCCGAAGGTGTTCATCCCGTTGACCCGGTTGTGCCGGGACCGCTGCCACTACTGCACCTTCGCCACAGTGCCGCACCGGTTGCCCGCCCCCTACCTCACGGTGGACGAGGTGCTCGGCATCGCCCGGGCGGGCGCCGCGGCGGGCTGCGCCGAGGCGCTGTTCACGCTTGGTGATCGTCCCGAGGATCGGTGGCCGGTGGCCCGGGAATGGCTCGACGCCCACGGCTACGACTCGACGCTGGGTTACCTGCGTGCCGTCGCGATCGCCGTGCTGGAGGAGACCGGTCTGCTTCCGCACCTCAACCCGGGTGTGCTGAGCTGGGTGGAACTCGCCCGGCTCAAGCCGGTGGCCCCGTCGATGGGGATGATGCTGGAGACGACCGCGACCCGCCTGTGGTCGGAGCCGGGCGGGGCGCACTACGGATCACCCGACAAGGACCCGGCCGTCCGCCTGCGGGTCCTCACCGACGCCGGGCGGCTGTCGATCCCGTTCACGACCGGCCTGCTGCTCGGCATCGGGGAGACCCGGACGGAGCGGGCAGAGACGATCTTCGAGCTTCGAGGTCTGGCCCGCCGCTATGGGTCGATCCAGGAGGTGATCGTCCAGAATTTCCGCGCCAAGGACGACACCGCGATGCGCTCCGCGCCCGACGTCGGTGCCGAGGAGTTGGCCGCGGCCGTTGCGGTCACCCGGCTGGTGCTGGGCCCCACGATGCGGGTGCAGGCTCCGCCGAACCTCGTTGACACCGTGGAGTGCGCCCTGCTGCTTTCGGCCGGCATCGACGACTGGGGCGGCGTCTCCCCGGTCACCCCCGACCACGTCAACCCCGAGCGGCCCTGGCCGGACCTGGACGTCCTGGGGGCCGTGACGGCGCAGGCCGGGTTCACGCTGCGGCCCCGGCTCACCGTCTACCCCTCCCATCTCGGTGAACCGTGGATCGACCCGCGCCTGGCCGGACACGTCGGGGCGTTGGCCGGCGTGGACGGCCTGCTCGCCGACGGCGTGCTCCCGGCCGGCCGCCCCTGGCAGGAGCCCGACGGCGGACTCGCTGATACCGGCCGCACCGATCTGCACGCCGCGGTCGACACGGTCGGGCGCCGCAGCGAGAAACGGGCGGACTTCGACACGGTCTACGGTGACTGGGAGTCGCTTCGGGCACAGGTCAGCGCGGCCGGGACGGGGGCCGACGGAGTCGTCGGCACGGGCAGCCGGGCCGGCGCGGCTGCCGGTGCCGGCGCGGCTGCCGGTGCCGGTGCCATGCGGCGGATCGACCCCGACACGCTCGCCGCCCTGCGCCACGCCGGGTCCGATCCGGCCGGGATCACCGACGCCGAGGCGCTGACCCTGTTCGGCGCGGACGGCGCCGCCCTGGAGGAGCTCTGCGCGCTCGCGGACGGATTGCGCCGCGACGTCGTGGGCGAGGACGTCACCTACGTCGTCAACCGCAATATCAACTTCACCAATGTCTGCTACACCGGATGCCGATTCTGCGCGTTCGCGCAACGCCGTGGGGACGCCGACGCCTACACGCTGTCCCTGGACGAGGTGGGCAGCCGGGCAGCGCAGGCCTGGGCGGTCGGCGCGACCGAGGTCTGCGTCCAGGGCGGGATCCATCCCGATCTACCGGGCGCCGCGTACTTCGATCTTGCCCGTGAGATCAAGCGGCAGGCGCCGGGGTTGCATCTGCACGCCTACTCGCCGATGGAGGTTCTCAACGGCGTCACCCGCACCGGCCTGTCGGTCGGCGACTGGCTCACCGCGGCCCGTGAGGCCGGCGTCGACACGATCCCCGGCACCGCGGCGGAGATCCTCGACGACGATGTCCGTTGGGTGCTGACGAAGGGCAAGCTGCCCGCGGCGAGCTGGGTCGAGGTGGTGACCACCGCGCACCGGGTCGGCCTGCGCTCCTCGGCCACGATGATGTACGGGCACGTGGACACCCCCGCACACTGGGTGGCCCATCTGCGCCTGCTACGGCGCATCCAGGACTCCACCGGCGGCTTCACCGAGTTCGTGGCCCTCCCCTTCGTCCATCACAGCTCGCCGATCTACCTGGCCGGTGTCGCCCGTCCCGGCCCCACCCGTCAGGAGAACCGGGCTGTGCACGCAATGGCGCGCATTCTGCTGCACGGTTCGATCGACAACATCCAGTGCTCCTGGGTCAAGCTCGGGGTGGAGGGCTGTCGGGCCGTGCTCACCGGTGGGGCGAACGACATCGGCGGCACGCTGATGGAGGAGACGATCAGTCGGATGGCCGGCTCGCAGCACGGCTCGCGGCGCTCCGTGGCCGAACTTGAGGAGGTGGCCGCGGGGGCGGGTCGTCCCGCTCGGCAACGCACCACCACGTATGGCCGGATCCCTGACGAGCGCTTTCGCGCTGCCCGGGGCCGCACCGTCCGGGCCATGCTGCCGGTGGTGTCCTGACACCCGCCAAGTTCTGATCACTAAAAACTACTCTCCGTAGTCGAATAGGCTGGGGTTGCCGGGTCTGGCGGCTGATCGGTATGCGCCTGCGGCGGTTGCCCGAGCTCAGACCTGCCCTTTTAGGGGTTTATGCCCTTTAGATCTAGGCGGGATAATGCCGTTGCCGCGACCCATCTGATCGCGCAGAGTGACGGAAAGGAAGGTTGCGTGGACCCTCGGCGACAGGCTGTAGTGACTGTGAGCTATTGTCTCATCGCTGGTTGTAGAAGATGTTGCGACGGTGGGGTTGACGCGATCGAGTCTGGAGCGTGTAATTACCGGCGTGTCATTCCCCCCGCTGGCGGGGTTCGTGCGGTAGTGCGTCGCCTGACCGGTGCGGAAACTAGTCACCTGCGCGCCGGCGCCCAGGGGTGGCCGACCGCACCGCGACGGGTCTGGAGGAGTCCACATGGAGCACGCCGACGCGGGCGTCCACACTGTCCTCGCGGACGTCGAGCGTCCCGCTGAGCATGACCCGTTCGCTGATCACCCTGAGCGGGTGCTCACCGAACGGCACACCCGGGCCACATCCGAAACGGTCCCGCGGGCGCGGGTGCCGGCCACGGCCGCTCCCGTCCTCCCCGAGTTGACCGGTCGGTCCGTCGCCGAGGACACCGACCTCGTCGAGGACATCCAGGACGACTCCGTCGAGGACATCGACGATGTCGACGAGACCGATGTCGACGAGACCGATGTCGACGAGGCCGACGAGGCGGAGACCGAGGACTTGGAGGATCTTGGTGGATCGGCCGGGAGGTCCGCCCTCGCCCAGGTGATCGATCTGGGGATGGGGGACCTTCTCGGCGAGGCGATGGAGTGGCAGGAACGCGCGCTGTGCGCGCAGACCGATCCCGAGGCGTTCTTCCCGGAGAAGGGCGGCTCGACCCGCGAGGCCAAGCGCATCTGCTCGGGCTGTGAGGTCCGGGCCGAGTGCCTGGAGTACGCGCTGGAGAACGACGAGCGGTTCGGGATCTGGGGCGGCATGTCCGAGCGGGAGAGACGCAAGCAGCGACGCCGAGCGGTCTGAGCCCGACCGGTGACCGGCGGTCGGCGCATGACGGGCGATCCGGGCAGGTCACAGGCGGCCACGGTCGCCGCGGTGACCGTGGCCGATGATGCGGGGCCCCCGGTCGTCGCGGTCTGCGTGCTCGGTCGAGGGTGTGGTGGACCCGACGTCGCCGCCCAGGTCCGGGCCGCCCTGCGTGCCCAGACCAGACCGCCGGACCGGGTCGTCGAGGTGCGGCTCGGTGGCGGGGGATGCGTTCCCCGGCAACGCGCGTCTCCCCTGGACGGGGACAGTCGCCTCCCGTCCGCCGACCATCCCGTCGACCCGGGCACCGACGGCGCGGATGCTCAGGCCGGTGACCCGGTCGCCGAGCCCCTTGTCGTAGAGGTGCCGTCCGCCACACCGTTCGGCGCCGCCGTAGCCGTGGGGCTGGCTCGGCTGGGGAACCCACCGGAGCACGGATTCGTCTGGCTCCTCGACGACACCGCGATCCCCGCCCCGGGCGCATTGCACACCCTGCTGGCCTACGCCCGGCTGGACCGGGGCGCCGCCGTCCTCGGCCCCAAACTGCTCGCCCGCGCTCCGGAATCCGCCCCGCCCGCCGAAGCGGGCGGTTCTGCTGGATCGACAGGTGCGCGGTCCCGGCCGGTGACGAGACCCCGGGTGGTCGAAGCCGGGGTGAGCGTTGACCGGGCCGGGCAACGGCATCCCGGAATTCGCCCGGACCATGATGATCATGTCCAGTGTGACGGGGTACGTGACGTCCTCGCCGTCGCGTGTTCGGGCATGCTCGTGCGGGCGGTGGTCTGGCGACTGCTGGGTGGACTCGACCCCGAGCTCGATGGTGGTCATGACATCGATCTCGGCTGGCGGGTGGCCCGTGCCGGCCTACGGGTCGTCGTCGTCCCGTCGGCCACGGTGACCGTGACCTCGGCCTCAGCCTTTTCCGGGGGGCCGGCCTTCCCCAGGGCATCGGCCGACCGTGCGGGGGCTCTACGGGTCCGGCTGGCGAACACGGCGACGGTGCTGTTTCCGGCGATGGTGGTCGCCCTGCTCGTCGGAACGGTCGTGCGCACCCTCGGCCTGCTCCTGCGCGGCCGACCCCGGGCGGCGCTCGCCGAGCTCACGCTCGCCGGTACCGTGCTGGGGCGGCCACGGCAGCTGCGCCGGATGCGTCGGCGCGCCGCCCGCACGTGGGCGGTGCCGCATCGGGCCGTCCGCCCGTTGTTCCCGGCCCGCCTGCCGTGGCGGCGCGGAGCCGGCGCCGATGATCTCCTTGATCGGGCCGGAGTCGCCGAAGACGTCGCCGACACCACCTTGGTGGTCACCGGGCCCAGGCCGGATGTGCACCCGCGCCGGCAGGCCTGGCCGCCGACGACCCTGGCGGCCCTGCTGGGTGCCGTCGGGCTCCTGGCCATGCGTGGGATGCCGGCGGACATGCTCGGCGGGGGCCTGCCGCTCCCGGCCGGCAGCCGGAACCTGTGGTCGGCCGTGTGGTCTGGATGGGCGGGGGCGCCCGATGGACCTCTGAGTGGTCCTGGGCCGGCACCCCCTTTCACCGCGCTGCTCGCCGCGGCAGCCACTCTGCTGGGGGGGAGGCCGGCGCCTGCCGCTTGGATCCTGCTGGCGGCAGGCCCGGCGCTCGCGGGCCTGAGTGCCTACCGGGCCCTCGCCCGGCTGGGACCACATCCGGTCGCCCGGTTCGGGCTCGCCGCCGGCTACGGGTTGAACCCGGTGATGACCGGGTCGGTCCTCGCCTGCCGCACCGACACCGTGGGCGCGGTGATCGGCCTTCCCCTGGTGCTCGCCGCCGCCGACGCGGTCCTGCGGGACCGGCGGGACGGCTCCGGCTTTGGCGTCGGTGGGGCGCCGGGCCGGCAGGTGTGGACGCTCGCGATCTGTCTGGTTGGGTTCATCGCCTGCGCCCCGTCGACGCTGGCCATCGCCTGGGCGGGCCTGGTCGTCGTCGCGTTCCTGACTGCGCGGTCCAGGCTGCCCGGGATGATCGTCGCTCTGCTCGCGACGATCATCCCGGTGCTTCCGGACCTGCGGGTGGATCCCGTCGCCGTCCTCACCGAATCGGCGATCACCCTGGCCCGGTTGCCCCAGTACTCCCTGGCCCTGCTGGCCGGTGCGGACAGCGGACCCAGGGCCGATGTGGCCGGCTTCGTCGGTGGATGTCTGGCCTGGTGGTTGTTCGGCCGCCTCGCGGGCCGGGAGCGGGGCCGCCGGCGGCGCACGGCCGTGCTGGTGGTCCTTCCCGTGACGCTGTTCCTCCTCGTCGGGCCGCTGATCCTTGCCGCCCGGTTCCTGGCCGTGGACGCGGCCCGGCCCGACGACACCACAGGGGCGAACCCGGCCGGCGTCGAGGGGTCCGCCCTCGCCCACGCGGTCGCGGCCGTGACCCGCGCCGCCGGGCCGGGTGCCCGCGTCCTCGTCCTGCACCAACCGGCCTCGGCCAGAACGATCCGGTACACCCTGGCCTCCGCGTCCGGGCCGACGTTTCCCGAGGCCGGCGCCCGCACCCCGCGGCGGTCCGGCCGGTTCCTTGCCGACATGGTCGCGGACCTCGCCACCAGCGGTGGCCGGGCAGCCGGCTGGCTCCCGCTTCTGGGCGTGACATCGGTCGCTGTACCTACGGTCGACTCGGCCTCTCAGCTCGTCGCCCGACTGGACGCGACGCCGTCCTTGATCCGGGATCGTCCCCGCCCGGGGGCGATCCTCTGGCGCCCCGCCGTTGCGGCCCGTGGTGCGACGGCCTTGGGAGAGCCCGGTGGGACCGCTGCGCCGCGACCGGACGCGTCCGGGTGGGCGGGCGGACCCCTGGCCTGGGTGATGGAGTCCGATCGGGCCGATCGCCGTGAGCCGGTGGCGCGGCACTCCGCTCCCGCGGCGACGAGGCCGACAACCCGCCCGATCGGTACGGCGCCGGGTGTTCCTCCCCTCCTCTCGGCGCCGCTGCCGCCAGCGCCCTCCTCGGTACGTCGGTTGGCCTCCGGCGAGCGGTTGCCCGCCCTCGCCGCCCGGTCCGGCCCGGCACGCTGCCTGGTGCTCGCCGTACCGGCGGATGCCGGATGGCACGCGTGGCTGGAAGGCCGGCCGCTGGCTCCGTTCCGGGCGTGGGGCTGGGCAGCCGGATTCCAACTGCCGCCCGACGGCGGTCGGCTCCGCATCGACCACGACCGGACTTCACCCCACCGGGCAGTGGTGGGCCAGGCTGCGGCACTCGCCGCGCTCGTCCTGCTGGGAATCCCGGTCCTGCTGGGAATCCCGGTCCTGCTGGGAATCCCGGTCATGCGGTCGCGGCGGATGGCTCCCCCGGCTGCGACGCAGCCGGGGCGGGTCGGGAAGGTCGAACGGCCGTCATACCAGCGGCCGTCATACCAGCGGCCGTCATACCAGCGGCCGTCATACCAGCGGCCGTCGTGTCACGTCGTGGTCGTTTCGCGGACGGTCGTTTCGCGGACGGTGCTGCCGCTGGCGGTCCTCGGACTGCTCGGGCTGACCGGGGCGTTCCTCGCCGGCACCGGCACCGGCACCGGCACCGGCACCGGCATCAGCACCAGCGGCACCAGCACCAGCGGCACCAGCACCGGTGCCGGGAAGGGACGGATCTGGCCGCTGTCAGGCGCCATGCTGGCCTGCCCGGACCTGACGCTGGTGGCACCCGATCCGGACGGGCCGGGCGGGCGGGCCCGTTCGCTCGGCCTGGACGTGGCCGCCGGCGGTGGACCGACGGGCCGGGTGCGGGTGCCCACGGTGGGGCCCGAGGTGCCAACCAAGGGGCTTGGACTACGGATGGACGCCCGTGGTCGACGTCACCTGGACCTTCCGCGGCCCTCGGAGAGCAGCGCCGTCACCGGTGTGGCGGGCGGCCGTGGATCGATCCTGGTGACCGCCCAGGGTGCGTCCGCCGGGGGACTGTCGGCCACCGTGACGGCCCGGGACAAAGACGGCGTCGGGTCAATGGACGGCGTCGGGCCGCTTCAGGCGCGTTGCGAGCCGTCCCGGGCCCGGGTCTGGTTCACCGGACCATCGACCGTGGCCGGTCGGGATCCGGTGGTGATCTGGTCGAATCTGGCAGATGAACCGGCCCGGATCAACGTGCGGGTGCTTTCCGACGGACCGGCGACGTCGCCGCAGGACATCACCGTGCCCCCGGACCACGCGGTGATCCGGCGACTCGCCTCCCTCGCACCGGAGGCCACCGCGACCGCGCTCGACGTCCAGGTGCGCTCCGGCCGGGTTCTCACCTGGGTCGCGGACCGGCCCAGCGCGGGGCGTACGGACTCGGTGCCGGGGACGGACCGGGCGGGGCGCGCGGATCCGGTGAGCCTTGTCCCGAGCACCTCCGCCCCGGCCCGGCGTCTCCTGCTTGGCGGGGTCGTCGTCCCGGCGGGGTCCGCGTCCTCGACGGCGCACCTGGTGCTCGCCGCACCGTTGCGGGAGGCCACGGTGCGCATCACGGTCCTCACGGGTACGGGTCGGCACACGCCGATCGGTCTGGAGGCCGTCGTCGTGCCCGCCACGGGTGCGATCACCACGCCCGTGCCGCTGCCGGCGGGCGCCGCCTCGGCGGTCCTGGTCGAATCGGCCGATGACGCACCGGTGCTCGCCGGACTGGCCGCACCGTCGGGCCGGGCGGGAGAGCGGTCGACCGGCTCGGACGGCGGATCCACCTGGGTCGGCGCCACCAGCCTTGATCCTCCGCTCGACCCACGCGGGCTCGACGCGTACGGCCAGGCGGTCGGCCTCTCCGGGCCGACGGGGCTGGCCGCCGGGGCGGGATCCGCGCCGGACGCGGTCGTCTCCCTCCCACCGGTACCGCCCGGCGCGACCGGCGTCGTCGTGCTCGCCGCTCCGGCGGGAGCGGTCACGGCGTGGATCGACGGCGAGCTGGTACGGGTACGGCCAGGCACCGTCGCGACCGCCCGCATGCCGATCGGACGGGCGGGTGGACGGCTTGTCGCGGTCGGCGGCCCGCTGGAGGCCACCGCCGTGATCGGCCCTCCCCCCGGTACGCCGGGGGAGGGCCGGGTATCCGGGGATCCGCCCCGCGGGCCTACCCCCTCCGGCTCCTCCGGCTCCACCGGCTCCGCGTCGTCGACCTTCGGGATGCCCAAGCCCGTGATGCCGCGGAGCATCTCCACCGTCGTTCCGTTGTGGGGGGCGCCGAGGCTCCTCGACGCTCCGGTCTCCATCGAGGATCCCACCGTCCTGTATCAGCGCGGCTAGGCCCGTGTCCGCCGACCCTCGACCTTCGCCTCGTGGCGGGCCGGGCACCGGCCGGCGTCCTCCCAGGACGTGCGGGAGGTTCGTGACGCTTCCGGTCTTCCGGGCCGTCAGCACCCCGCCCTGTCGGTGGCGTCGCCCGTCAGCGGCCGGAAGCGGCGAGAAAGACCCGACCGGTGCCGGTGAGGGTCAACGCGGCGGATCCGGCCAGCAGGGCGGACCGGCCCCCGCGCAACTCCACCGGGGCGACGGTCGTCCCGTCGTCGGCGGTGCCGGTCACCCGGACCGCACCCTCGATGGCCAGCAGCACCATGGGCCGTCCCACGTCCAGGGCACCCCCGGTGCAGATCGCCTCGGTGAGGGCGAAGTCCCCGACGGGGACGTCCCAGCTGCGGAGCAGACCACCGGAGGAGGCCGCGAGGGTACGGGGCATGAGGATCGGTGCCGCGCTCGGAGTGGGATCGAGGATGCGTAGGAGCTCGTCGACATCGATGTGCTTGGGGGTGAGCCCGCCGCGCAGCACGTTGTCCGAGGCCGCCATGATCTCGATACCCAGGCCGGAGACGTAGGCGTGGAGCAGCCGCGCGGGCTGGAAGAGCCCCTCCCCGGGGCGCAGGGTGACGTCGTTCAGCAACAGGGCGGCCGCGATCCCGACGTCGCCCGGGTGCGCGGCCGCGAGCAGAACGATCAGATCGGCCGCCCGCGCGGCGTCATCGGCTTCGGCGTCATCGGCTTCGGCGCTGTCCACCGCGGCGCTGTCCACCGCGGCCCCGTCCGTCGCCGTGCCGTCCGTTTCGGCGTTGGGCGGCCCCGGCGCTGCCGCGCCGTACGGGCCGGCGGCGAGCCGGCGGGCCGTCGCTACGAGGCCGCGGACGAGGTCACGGGCGGGTTCGCGCGGCATGGTCAGCAGGGAGCGGAGCACCTGTGCGGCGCCGCCCGAGGGATCGTCGGCCAGTGGCCGGAAGGCGGCGGTGAGGGCCGGTGAGCCCAGCCGGGCGACGATGGCGAGGGTCCGGCCGGGATCACGCACGCCGGCGAGAGCCCGAAACGGGGACAGCGCGACGATCAGTTCGGGCTTGTGATTCCGGTCACGGTAACGTCGACGTGGATCGCCCAAGCCGAGACCGGCCGCGTCGTCCGCGTCGAACCCGGCCCGGGCCTGCGCCAGGTCCGGGTGCACCTGCAGCGACAGCGCCTTCTCGGCGGCCAGCACCTTGAGCAGGAACGGCAGCGGACCGACGAGGTCGGTGGCCGGACGGCGGATGCCGTCGTCCTCGGCGAGGGCCGTCGCCACCGGATGGGTGCCGAGCCACAACTCCGCGACCGGCTCACCGGTCGCGGCTGCCCCGAGCAGGTTCGGAATCGCGCTCGGGGACCCCCAGGCGTACGACTGCGCCTGACCGTGCAGTGGCAGGACCCGGGCGCCGGATGCCGTCGCCCGAGCGGGCTTGTTCCTGGTGGTCACGGTCTCCCTCGTGGTGGGTGTCCTGCGGCCGGCCAGCCACCGCGGCTCGGCTGTTCCTCGCTGTTACTCGCTATTCCTCGTCGCCCCAGCCGTGGCCCTCCGGGTCGATCACGGCGGGGTCGACCCCCATCATCTCAGCCATCTCGTGGATGATCGCGTCGAGGACGAGCTCGGCCAGGTCCTCGCTGTCGACGGCCCGCGCCTCGATCGGGCGGCGGTAGACGACGATGCGTCGCGGGGTTCCCGACCGACCCTTGCCGCTGGCCGGCTGGTAATGGGCGAGCGGGATCTCATCATCGGTCACCGCCACCGGCGGTACGTCCTCGACGGCGAACTCGACGTCCGCGAGCTCAGTGGACCACCGGTGGTCGAGATGCTCGACGGCGTCCAGGACGAGATCGTCGAAGCGGTCGCCGCGGGTGGTGTAGGCGGGCACGTCCGGCGGAAGGAGAGTGCCCCGGATGCCACGGCCGCGCCGGTCGCGCCGGCGCCGTGGCGGAATTGGCCGGGCGACTGCCGGGAACCGCTCGGGCTCGGTCACCCTGTCAGCGTAGCGTTCAAGGATGGACGGTCGTCCGTCGATCGCGGTGAACTCCGCGCCGCTTCCGGCATCGCTCGGAGCGGTGCGCCGATCCGTGGGCGCGGCAACGACGGTTCCGGTCACATCCCTGCGCTCCATCCCCCATCGCTACCAGCTCGAGGACGGTCCATGATCTCAAAATCGCTCTGGATACGTGCTGAACGAGGGATATTGTATGCGGGCCGCGATGGCATGGTCGACGCCGCGTGACGATTAGTCGTCGCGCCACGCGACACGACCCGAGGTGGTGGCCGTCGTCCGTTCCGGGGGCTACCGTCCGGAACGTGAAGCCTCGGCGCTGCTCCCGCTCGGCCTGTTCCGCAGCCGCGGTCGCCACGCTCACGTACGCCTACGCGGAATCCACGGCGGTGTTGGGTCCGCTCTCCCCGTACGTCGAACCACACTCCTACGATCTGTGCGGCACCCACGCGGATCGGCTCACCGTGCCGCTTGGCTGGGCTGTGGTCCGGCTTGAGGCCGAGGCGCCCCGTGAGGGGGGTCGTGAGGTGGCCGGGGACGATCTGGAGGCCCTCGCGGACGCCGTGCGTGAGGCGTCCCGGCGGGGAGGGCCGGAGCCCCCGCAGGGTCCGCAGGCCCCACCCCCGGGTGGCCGGCGGGGTCACCTGCGGGCCGTTCCCAGTCCGTCCTGATCCGGAGCGCTCCCACCTCTTGGCCGTCCCGGTCAGGTGATCGTCCCGATCTTCCGTTTGTCCTGGTACCGGTGGTTCGGCGCGTGGTTCGGCGCGAGTTCGCCCGGACGCGGTTCCAGCGGTGTCGGACCCGGCGGATAAGGTCAACCGAGCCGGTCGCAGTAGTGGCCGCGCGGCCGGGGGGCACCATTCACCCGGTGCCGGGGGACACCAGGGAGAAGGGGTTGGAAGGGATGCGTGACCTCTCGCGGATCTTCAAGGCGTACGACGTGCGTGGCGTGGTGCCGGCGGAGTTCGACGCCGACGTCGCCCGAGCCACCGGAGCTGCCTTCGTGCGGCTGCTCGGCGCCCCGCGGATCGTGACCGCGCACGACATGCGGGAGTCGTCGGTCCCGCTCGCCGAGGCCTTCGCGGAAGGGGCGGCCAGCCAGGGCGCGGACGTGATCGCCGCCGGGCTGGGATCCACCGATCTGCTCTACTTCGCCGCCGGTTCGCTGAACATTCCGGGTGCGATGTTCACCGCGTCGCACAACCCGGCGAAGTACAACGGCATGAAGCTCTGCCGGGCCGGCGCGGCACCCATCGGCCAGGAGACCGGGCTCGCCGACATCCGCGCGATGATCGAGGCGGGTATTCCCGCCGGTCCCGGTCGTCGCGGCACCGTGGCTCGGCGGGACCTGCTGGACTCCTACGTGCGTCATCTGCGCACCTTGGTCGACTTGGCGCAGATCCGGCCGCTGACGGTCGCCGTGGACGCGGGCAACGGCATGGGCGGGCTGACCGTCCCGGCCACCTTCACCGGGCTGCCGCTGACAGTGATCCCGCTCTACTTCGAGCTGGACGGCTCCTTCCCGAACCACGAGGCGAACCCGATCGAGCCGGCGAACCTGCGGGACCTGCAGGCCGCCGTCCGCAGCTCCGGAGCCGACATCGGCCTGGCCTTCGACGGCGACGCCGACCGCTGCTTCGTCGTCGACGAGCGGGGGGAGATTGTCCCTCCGTCGACCATCACCGCCTTGGTGGCCGATCGCGAGCTGGCCCGGGAGCCGGGGGGCACGATCATCCACAACGTCATCGTCAGCCGGGCGGTCCCCGAGCTGGTCACCGAGCGCGGGGGGGTCCCGGTCCGGACCCGCGTGGGCCACTCGTTCATCAAGGCCGAGATGGCCCGTACCGGCGCGGTTTTCGGTGGCGAGCATTCCGGTCACTTCTACTTCCGCGACTTCTGGCGAGCGGACTCCGGCATGCTCGCCGCGCTCCATGTGCTCGCCGCGTTGGGCAGCCAGGACCGGCCGCTGTCCGAGCTGCTCGGGGGGTACGCCCGTTACAGCGCGTCCGGTGAGATCAATTCCGAGATCGCGGACGCCGCGGCGGCGATGAACGTGATCGAGAAGGCGTACGCGCCGGACGCTGCCGACGTGGACCACCTGGACGGGTTGACGATCTCCTTCTCGGACGGATCCTGGTTCAACCTCCGCCCGTCCAACACCGAGCCGCTGTTGCGGCTCAATGTGGAGGGGCCCGACGACGCCACGATGCACCGGCTGCGCGACGAGATCCTCGCCCGGATCCGGAGCGGAAGGGAAGCCTGATGAGTCTCGACCCGCTGCTGTTGGAGATCCTTGTCTGCCCGTGCAGCAAGCACGGTGAGCTGCGGCCCGACGAGCTGAGCGGCGCCCCCGTGCTGGTGTGCCTCGCCTGCGACCTGGCGTTCCCGGTGCGGGACGACATCCCGGTGATGCTGCTCGACGAGGCGATCCCGTTCTCCGGCGCGTCGGCGTCGAACTGACGCCGCGGCCTCGACGTGTATCTCGACGAGGCGATCCTCGACGACACCGCCCGGATCGACGCCGGTCACGCCGGCGGTCTCCTGCCGCACATCGCCTCCGCCGCCCGCCAGGTCCGTCGCGGTGCCACCCTCGCCCAGGATGCCGGGGTCGGTCGCCTCGCCGCCGACGGACGGCCCCGGGCGGTCGTCGTGGTGGGTGTGGGCGGCGCGGCGCTGGCCGCCGAGGTGCTCGCCGCCGTCGCCGGGCCGGCCGGCCCGGTGCCCGTCATCGGTCACCACACCTACGGCCTGCCGGGCTGGGTGGGGGTGGCCGACGTCGTCCTCGCGGTGTCGGCGTCCGGTACCTCCGCGGAGACCTGTTCGGCGGTGGAGGAGGCGAACCGGCGCGGCGCGCGGGTGGCCGTGGTCGCCCCTGCCGACACCCCCCTGGCCTACCTGGCCGCGGTGGCCGGTGCGCCCCTCGTCGTGACCTCGGCGGAGCGGCCCGCTCGTGCCGTCCTGTGGTCGTTGTCGCTGCCACTGATCATCGTCGCCCGGGCCCTGGGTATCGCGCGGGTGGCGGACGAGGCGATCGAGGCGGCCGCCGTCCGCCTCGAGGACGTCGCGACCCGTTGCCGTTCGTCCAGCGAGTCGTTCGTCAATCCGGCGAAGACGCTCGCGCTCGAGCTGGCCGGTACGTTGCCGCTCATCTGGGGAACCTCACCGGTGACGAACGTGGTGGCCGAACGTGCCGTCACCCAGCTCGCGACGAGCGCGAAGTATCCGGCCATCGCCGGGGCGCTGCCGCATCCCGCCCGCCACCAGGTCGCGCTGTTCGACGGTGCCTTCGGGGCTGGTCTCGCGGCGGCTGGCGACCCGGCGCGCGACGACCTCGACGACTTCTTCCGCGACCGCGCCGAGGAGGACGAGTCGATCCGGCTCCGCCTGGTCCTGCTGCGCGATCCCGACGTCGAACGTCCGGATGTCGCCCGGCAGGCCGAGGCGGCGGTGGCGGTGGCGGCCGAGCGAGGCGTCGGCGTCACTGAACTGCGCGCCGACGGCGGCGGGCCGTTGGAACGGCTCGCCTCACTCATCGGCCTGTTCGACTACACGGCCGTTTATCTCGCCTTGGCGCTCGGGGTCGATCCCGTGCAGGTACCCGCCGCCCACGACCTCAGGCGCTGACAGACCGCCGGAAGGCTGGCTAGTGGGCGGCAGGCTGATCCCCTCTGCCGGATCCCGGTTCGGCGCCGTTCTGGGGTTGCTGCGGCTGTCCCTGGTTCTGCCCGCTCCGGTCCGTGCCAGGGAAGATCTGCTGACCCAGGTTCTGCAACAGGTCGCCGAGGCCCTGACCGGGTGCCGGCGCTGGCGCTGGCGGGGTGTTCTGCAGGCCGCCCTTGGTGCCGCGCGCGACGGTCGGATCGGCGCCGGGCAACGGGACTACCGGCTGGTTGGCCAGGGCGGCCCGCATCGACTTGCTCCAGATGATCGCGGGCAGGTCGCCGCCGAAGACACGGGGCCAGGTCCGGCCGTCGGCGA
>NZ_CDWWXA010000041.1:33997-36102 GCF_977971845.1 Frankia sp. CeCAU1
GCTGCGGTGATCTGCGGGGTAAAGCCGACATACCAGGCGGCAGAGAACTCGTCGGTGGTGCCGGTCTTGCCCGCCGAGGGGCGGTCGATGGCCGCCTTGGTCCCGGTCCCGTGGAGCGGGACGCCGGCGAGCACGCTGGTCACGGTGTCGGCGACACCCTTGGCGAGTACCTGTTCGCACTGCGGCGGCTGGGCGATGTCGATCGGGTCGTGGCTGGAGTCGACGGCCCCGGTGGCGAAGCGGGGCGTGCAGCGCACCCCGCCGCCGGCGATCGTCGCGTAGGCGTCGGCCATCTGCAACGGGGAAACGTACATGTACTGGCCGCCACCGATGGCGGTGGCCCCGTCGGTGGAGCCGATCTTGTCCGCCTTCGGCGGTGTGACGCCTAGGCGTTTGGCCATCTCCAGGACCGCCGGGATGCCGGTCTTCTCCGCGAGCTGCACGTAGAAGGTGTTCACCGAGTCCCAGGTGCCCTTGGGGATGTCGTAGATGCCGGCCTCGGCGGGATCGGAGTTCGAGAAACCCCTGGGGCAGTCGCCCTCACCGCGGTCCAACGGGAACTTCTTGCTCTCGTAGCAGGCCGGGGAGTAGAAGGCCGTCGAGGTGCCGTAGCCCTGTTCGAGCGCGGCGGCGAGCACGAAGGTCTTGAACGTCGACCCGGGCTGGAAGGTGGCGTTGGTCGGTAGCGGCACCACCGTCTGGTTGGCGGCTGTGTTCGAGCCGTACACCCGGTTCACTGCCATGGCGAGGATGTTGCCGGTACCGGGCTGGATGACGACCTCGGTCGCCGACACCCGGTTGCTCGGCGATATGGTCGAGTTGACGGCGTCCTGCGCCGCCTGCTGCACTAGTGGGTCGAGAGTGGTCCTGATGACCAGGCCGCCCTCGTAGATGCGTCGGTTGCGTTCCTCCAGGGTGGAACCGAGCGCCGGGCTCGCCCGCAGCTGGGAGCGCACGTAGTCGCAGAAGAACGGCGCCGACGACGTCTCGCAGGAGTCCGCGGCTGGCGGCGGGGCTTTCACGACGTTCAGCGGCAGCTGCTTCGCCGCCTCCGCCTGGGTGGTGGAGACGTACCCCTCGGCGGCCATCTTGTCCAGCACGGTGTTGCGCCGGGCCAGCGCGGCCTCCGGGTGAGCTGCGGGGTTGTACCGGGACGGACTCTGCACGAGCCCGGCTAGCAGCGCCGCCTGTTCGAGGGTGACCTGGGAGATGGGCACCCCGAAGTAGTGCTCGGCGGCGGTGCCGATCCCGTACGCGCCGTCACCGAAATACGCGATGTTGAGGTAGCGCTCCAGGATTTCGTCCTTGGAGAACCGCTTCTCGATGTCCAGGGCGTACCGGAGCTCCTGGATCTTGCGGTCCAGGGAGTCCCCGGCCGCGACCTCTCGCTCCCGCGTGGTGCGGGCGTTCTGCAGCAGCACGTTCTTGACGTACTGCTGAGTCAGCGTCGAACCGCCCTGAGCGACTCCGCCGGCCTCGCTGTTGCGCAGCGCGGCGCGGAAGACGCCCTGTGGGTCGACGCCGCCGTGCTTGTAGAAGCGGGCGTCCTCGATCGAGACGATCGCCTCGCGCATGATCTTCGGGATCTCGTTGCCGGGCACGACGATGCGGTTCTCGGCCCCGCGCAACGTGGCAATCACTGATCCGTCGGCGGCCAGAATCGTCGAACTCTGCGGCAACGGAGGTGTGACGAGCTCGGCGGGCAGCCCGAGGAAGTGGTCCGCGCTTTCCTTGGCGAACAGGCCGACCGCACCGACGAACGGCAGGGACAACAACGAGACGACCAGCCCCAGAACGATCGCCGTCAGCCCCATCTTCTTCAGGACCCGACGGCGGTTCACGGGCGGACGGGGGGTGAGCGGCCTACCCGCTCCACCGGCCCCGGCCCCGGCCGCGCTGGCCCCGGCCACGCCGGCTGCGGCCGGACCGTCGCCCGTGCCGCCGGGGGAGCGACGCGCGGAAGCGCCGTCGTCCGCATAGGTGACGCCGCTCGTCACGTTGCCCGGCCTGGCGGATCGGGACGGCCTGGCGGATCGGGACGGCCTGGCGGATCGGGACGGCCTGGCGGATCGGGGCGATGCGGCGGATCGGGGCGGGGCGGGGGC
>NZ_CDWWXA010000041.1:36214-36771 GCF_977971845.1 Frankia sp. CeCAU1
GGGACGGCCTGGCGGATCGGGGCGATGCGGCGGATCGGGGCGGGGCGGGGGCACGTTCCGGCGCGAAGGCACGCGACGGGACACCCGGCCGGGCCGGCTTGCTCGGGTCGGCCGGCTTGCTCGCGCGCGGGGGCGGGGTGGCTTGAGATGGAGTGCTCGACTCCCGTCCGACAGACGTCAACGTCACCCCCTCCGTGGACCGGCGCAAGGGCCGGAGTCTTCCTGGGACCTGTCCAGCATGCGTGAGCCGGCACTTGGTCGCTCACCGGCATCACCGCCTCGAACCCGGTGCGACGTGGCAGCGGGTGCGCGCCGATTCGTGGCGGTTGGTGCGGACGGTCTGATTCCTAGGTAACGCTAGACGAGCGTTTCACCGGCGGACCAGCCGCCACGTCCGGTGTGTACGGTACGCCCCACATTGTTTAGCAGACGTTAAGGAAGTGTGGATCTGATGGTGCGTGTCCCGGCCGGTCCGGGCGGGTGCGGATGATGGGCTGGCTGCCTGCCGGAGACCGGTGAGGGTGGCCGGGTTACCGGCCCGGCGGGGGTTGCGGGGC
>NZ_CDWWXA010000042.1:0-35848 GCF_977971845.1 Frankia sp. CeCAU1
CCTCGGAACGGTTCAGATTTAGGCGGCAGCGTTCGGCACTCGGTTGAAGCGCCGCAACCACGAAGGGCGTATTCCCGGCGAGCCGGGGGTACGCCCCTCGTTAATCGACGGCGTCAGCCGGTCCCTCGGCGGGTCCACCCTTCTTCCACAGGTCGGTCCGCGCGCCCGGCCCGGGGCGTGACCGCATCCACGTGTCAAAGGTCGACACACGCCACCGCGGCCGGTCCGGCACCGAGTCGTCATCCGGGGGTGGTAGCCGCCCCTGGGAACGGTAGGCCCGCAAGGTCGACGGCCGCACGCCCGCGCGTTCGGCCATCTGCCGGTAGCCGATCAGCGGGTCATCCTCGGGCACCCGTCGACCCTACAGCGACACGCGGCTCAGTCCGATATCCACCATTCCGCTAGAACCCTCCATCGGTCCGCTGTAAAGTCTCTTTCGTAGGCGGTCCCGCACGGGTGTGCCACCACCCGCGCGGGACCTCGGCCCCATCCCTGACACGAAGGGAAACGACCGTGCACGACATCATCCTGAAAACCCCCGACGTCACGCCAGACACCGACCCGCCCGCCGAGCCGGCCGCCTCCACGCGGGCTTCGCACACCCCCCTCGCCGCCGTCCTGACCGAGGGACTCGACCCCACAGCGGATGATCTGGGCTTCGCCTACGGCGCCGTATCGCACGCGGCGACACGCGCCGAGCTTGCCGAGGAAGAAAGCATCATCCTGCGGGGCTTCGCCGAACCGATCGCCACCGCGTTCGCCGAGGGCGACACGTTCCGGCTCGCCTACTTCGTGCGGCACATGCGCGCCACCGTCCGCGCCTGCGCCGACCGGCGGGCCGAACTGCGCGCGGCGAGCATCCGGTGAGCAACCACGGCCCTTGGCGTGACCCCCACAGGCATCAGCCCCTCATCACGGTCTACCACCCCGAGCTGGACGTCTACCACCTGGTCATCGCCCCCGGCGCTGACCTCCACGACCTGATCGAGGTCGCGGCCATGCTGCCCGCCGTCGTCTACACCGACCACCGGCCCGCCGGACCGCACGACCCGACCGCGATCCTCACCTTCCGGGCACAACCCGCCCCGGACGACACACCGAACCCGCCCCAGCAACACCCGTAGACCCCCCACACACCGACAATGGCCGGTGACCGAACATCTCGGTCACCGGCCATTGTCGTTCGTTGACGGGACACGCAGACAAGATCAGGAATGCGGTGCCCTGCCCGCCGGGACGTTGCGGATCTTCCGCGCGGCATGTCTGTGCAGGTAGCGGTCAAGATCAGGTTTCAATTTCTGCCCCCTTAGCCCCACCACGTGGAGTAACTATGCCCCGACCTGGGTAAATAGATAGATTCTATGAGATTAGATTGTTGATCAGGTAGAGGATATCCAGGTCAGGGCACTGATCTTTTGGTTCGATTCCTCGAATGTACCGGCGGACCTTGGTTGCGGAGCGTAGTTTCGGGGATTGGTCGGCAGCGGCATCGCAGACCTCCGCGTCGCCGGAGCGTCTGCTGCGCGATACACCACAAAGATCATCTACATGCCCTCGGTGAACCGCCGTGTCACGCGGCCATCGTGTGTGGCGGCCAGCGGCGGCGTCGCTGGCGTTCGGGCAGCTCCCGGTAACCGTGCCTGAGCACGTCGGCAGATAGCGCTGATGACGCCGACGATCGCCTCGCCAGGGGGCATCGGGCAGGGCGGTCCGCTGACCGTGGCAGCCGCTCTGCCCGCCCGGGTGCGAAAGAATGTCGACGATCAGATGCTGGCCACTCCCTGTCGCTGACGCTTTCGCCAGCGAAGGCTCGGAAGACATGTGTGCACAGGTCAGCGGGCGGCTGGCCGGTTTTCCGCGGTGGCGGGTGTGGTGGGCCAGGCGGCGGTGTCGTCGCGGATGATCGGCTGGCCGGTGACCTCGAAGCGGTGTCCGTCGAGGTAGGTGATCGTGACTTCGACGGGGCGTCCGCTGGTGCCGCTGATCGAGATGCGGGTGAGGACGAGCAGCGGGGTGCCGCGGGAGACGCCGAGGTCGCGGGCCTGGTCGGGGGTGGCCGCGGCGGCGCCGATCCGGGGGTGCCAGGTGAGGGGGCCGTGGCCGAGGTCGTGTTCGAGCCGGTCGTAGATGCCTCCGGGTCCGGTGGAGGCGGCTTCGAGGATGGTGCCGCGGGCGAGCGTGGCGGGAAGGTAGGAGTCGGCGATCTGGACGGGGTGGCCGTCGGGGCCGACGATCCGGTGGCGTTCCAGCACGTCACTGCCGATGGGGACGTCGAGGAGGCGGGCGATGTGTGGGGGAGCCGTAAGCCAGCGGCGGGTGGGTGGCGCAGTGGGCCGCCAGTGGCCAGCGGCGGCGTTGAAGATGTAGCCGAGTTCGTTGCGGCGGACCTGGCTGCCGACGTCGACGGGTTGCGGCGGCGCTGTGGGGTCGAGGACGAGGACGAGGACGAGGACGAGGGCGCCGGAGCGGTCGGCGATGCGAATGCGGCCTTCGAGGGCGAGTAGGCCGAGGGCTTCGGTCAGGACGCCGCGGCCCACGGAGAACTCCGCGTTCAGCTGGCTGTGGTCGGGTTACAGCAGCCACCCCATACGGGTTCCCTGACCTGCTCCGCAGTGATGTCGTCGACAGCTGTGATTCCGTCTCTGGGGTCACGGCCGAAGCAGATCATGAACCGTTCAGGTTGTTTGACGGTGGTCGGTCTGCTTACTTGGAGCTCTCCTCCCAGGCGGAGGGGCAGCCTCGGAAGGGCCGTCTTCGTCCTCCCTCATCAGCTCCGCGAGCTTGAACGCCTCCTCGATGAGCGCCTCGACGATCTCCGGCTCGGGTACGGTTTTGATGATCTCGCCCTTGACGAAGATCCGCCCCTTGCCGTTGCCGGAAGCAACGCCGAGGTCCGCTTCCCTGGCCTCCCCAGGGCCGTTCACCACACACCCCATGACGGCCACGCGCAGCGGGATGTCCATGGTCTTCAGCCCGGCCGTGACCTCTTCGGCCAGCTTGTAGACGTCGACTTGGGCGCGCCCGCAGGACGGGCAGGACACGATCTCCAGGCCCCTCGGCTTGAGGTTCAGGGACTCCAGGATCTGGAGGCCGACTTTGACCTCCTCGGCGGGCGGTGCGCTCAAGGAGACGCGGATGGTGTCGCCGATGCCCTGGGACAGCAGCGCGCCGAACGCGACAGCTGACTTGATGGTGCCCTGGAAGGCAGGGCCCGCCTCCGTCACACCGAGGTGCAGCGGATAGTCGCACTGCGCCGCGAGCTGCCTGTACGCCTCAACCATGACGACGGGATCGTTGTGTTTGACGGAGATCTTGATGTCCCGAAAGTCGTGCTCCTCGAACAGTGACGCCTCCCACAGTGCGCTCTCAACCAGCGCCTCCGGGGTAGCCTTGCCGTGCTTCTTCAGTAGACGGCGGTCGAGCGAGCCTGCGTTGACCCCGATACGGACCGGTATGCCATGATCCTTGGCAGCCCGCGCGATCTCGCGGACCTTGTCGTCGAACTGCTTGATGTTCCCCGGGTTGACACGCACGGCTGCGCAGCCGGCCTCGATGGCAGCGAACACGTACTTCGGCTGGAAATGGATGTCCGCGATCACCGGGATCTGCGACTTGCGTGCGATCGTCGATAGGGCGTCGGCGTCATCCTGGGTGGGGCAGGCTACGCGGACGATCTGGCAGCCGGACGCGGTGAGTTCGGCGATCTGCTGGAGGGTTGCGCCGATGTCGGACGTGCGGGTCGTGGTCATGGACTGGACCGAGACCGGGGCATCGCCGCCCACGGGTACGGTCCCTACGTGGATCTGGCGGCTGATACGTCGTCGGGCCAACTTCGACGGCACCGTCGGCACTCCGAGAACGACAGGCATGACAGTTCCCCAAGATGGTCGGCCGGTCCGAGCGGACCGGGTTGTGGCTGGATGGCTGTGTGCCATTGAGGGCCGTGGAATGCTGGGGAAGTCCCGGCGGCGGGAGCGGGCGCGCCTCGCGGGCAGGTGGGTCACACGGGCGGTCGGCGAGATCGTCACCGGGCGGGCGGGCGCCGACCGCCCGTCGGAGGCTCGGTGTCAGCCGATGGCGAGGGATGCAGCGGCTCCCTGCCGGGCCCGCCATCCGGAGGGAAGAGCCTCCATCAGGGCGTGGGTGAGATGGTGGGTGGTGAGGCCGCTGGCCTCCAGGACGTCGGCCCGTGAGCCGTGATCGAGGAATCGCTGCGGGATGCCAAAGACGTGCACCGGCAGGCCCGACTTGGCGTCGCTCAGGGCCTGGGCGACGCGTGCCCCGACACCGCCGACCCGGCCGCTGTCCTCGACTGTGGCGACCAGCAGGTGATCGAGGGCGAGCCTGGTTAGCTCGGGCGGCACCGGCTTGATCCAGCGGGGGTCCACGACGGTGACGCCGACGCCCCGCTCGGCCAGCCGTTCGGCGACGTCGACACAGGTGGCGGCTACGGCGCCGATGGAGACCAAGAGAATGTCGGGGCGTTGGCCGCGGTGCAGGACGTCCAGCCCGGCGTAGACGCCCACGGCCGGGATGTCCGCTCCGCTGGAGCTCTTGGGGAAGCGCAGGGCGGTGGGGCCATCGTCGCAGGCCACGGCCTCTCGCAGGGTGCGGCGCAGGGTGGCAGCGTCGCGTGGGGCAGCTAACCGTAGGCCGGGCACCAGGTTCAGCAGCGACAGGTCCCACATGCCGTTATGCGAGGGGCCGTCGTCACCGGTCACGCCGGCCCGGTCCAGGATGAAGGTTACCGGGGCGCGGTGCAAGGCCACGTCCATCAGGAGCTGGTCGAAGGCCCGGTTGAGGAAAGTGGAGTACAGCGCGACGACCGGGTGCATCCCGCCGAGGGCCAGCCCCGCGGCAGCGGTCACGGCGTGCTGTTCGGCGATGCCGACGTCGATGACGCGCTCGGGGTGGCGGCGGGCGAACTCGCTGAGCCCGGTCGGGTCGAGCATGGCAGCGGTGATGGCGACGATGTCCGGCCGGTCGGCGGCGAGGTCGGCCAGCTCGCTGCCGAACACGGACGTCCAGCTGGGTGCGCCTGCCAGCTTCTGGCCGACGGCGCGCACGGCGTGGAAGCGGTCCGTGTCGGCCTGCTCGGCGGGTAGATGGCCGCGGCCCTTCTCGGTGACGCAGTGCACCATCACGGGCCTGCGCAGGGCTACCGCCTCGCGCAGCGCCGTCTCCACGGCCTCGATGTCATGGCCGTCCACCGGGCCGACGTAGGCGAGCCCCAGGTTCTCGAACAGGGCTTGCGGGACGCCGCCCGCGCGCAGGTCGGCGAGGTGTCCGGCGATAGCGCCGACGGTGGGGGCGTAGGAGCGGCCGTTGTCGTTGAGAACCACGACGACGGGGCGCTCGGGGGCGGCTGCGATGTTGTTGAGGGCTTCCCAGGCCATGCCCCCGGTGAGCGCGCCGTCGCCGAGCACAGCGACCACGGCGCGGTCGCTCCGCCCGAGCAGGGCGTTGGCGCGGGCGAGGCCGTCCGCCCAAGACAGGGAGGTCGAGGCGTGCGAGTTCTCGATGACATCGTGCTCTGACTCGGCGCGGCAGGGGTAGCCCGACAGCCCACCGGTGCGGCGCAGCGTGCCGAATGCGCCAGCGCGGCCGGTGAGGATCTTATGGACGTAGGCCTGGTGGCCGGTGTCCCACAGGATCTTGTCGCGGGGAGAGTCGAAGACGCGGTGCAGGGCGATGGACAGTTCGACGACCCCGAGGTTGGGGCCGAGGTGGCCGCCGTTGGCGGTGCAAGTGGCCACCAGCAACCGCCGGATCTGCGACGCCAGTTCGCGGGCCGCGTGCGGGGACAGGGCGCGCAGGTCCTCCGGCCCCCGAAGCAACTCCAGACGTGGCATGGCGCAACCCTCTTTCTCCAGTGGTGGACTCATCGCACCTCACTGGGCACGGGCGAGACCTCGCCGGCCAGCGGTGTCTGCGGGACGCGGCCGGTGACCGGGTCGGCCAGCCGGCCGGGCATGGAGAACACAACGTGCTCCGCGGTGCCCCATTGGAGCTCGACCTGGTCGAAGCCGAGTTCGGCGAGCCGGGCGACGAGCCCGTCGACGAGGATCTCCGGGGCACTGGCCCCGGCGCTGATGCCGACCGACGACACGTCCGTCAGCCAGGCCGCTTCGAGGTGCCCTTCGTCGGGCACCAGATGGGCGGCGGCGCCGTGGTCGCGGGCCACCTCGACCATGCGCAGCGAGTTGCTGGAGTTGTGCGAGCCGACGATCAGGACCAGGTCGTTGTCGCGCGCGAGGTCCTTGACGGCGCTCTGCCGGTTCTGGCTGGCATAGCAGATGTCGTCGCCGGAGGTGATCAGGTCGGTGAAGCGGGCGCGCAGGGCCTCGACGACGCGCTCGGTCTCGTCGAACGAGAGGGTGGTCTGGGTGAGGACGGCGACCGGAGTGTCATCGGGCAGGCCGAGGCGCCGTACGTCGTCCTCAGTCTCGATGACGACGATCCGGTCGGGGGCCTCACCGAGAACGCCCTCGACCTCCTCATGGCCCTCGTGCCCGACGAGGAGGATGGTGCGGCCGTCGCGGGCGAAGCGCACCGCTTCCTGGTGGACCTTGGAGACCAGTGGGCAGGCGGCGTCGATGACTTCGAGCTGTCGGCCGGCGGCTGCGGAGCGCACTCTGGGGGAGACGCCGTGCGCGGAGAAGACACAGAGCGCGCCCTGCGGGACCTCCTCCTCGCTGTCGACGAAGACCGCACCGCGCTTTTGCAGCTCAGAGACGATGTAGTGGTTGTGCACGATCTCCTTGCGCACGTACACGGGCGCCCCGTGCAGGTCCAGCGCCCGCTCGACGATGCCGATGGCGCGCCGTACGCCCGCGCAAAAGCCGCGCGGCTGGGTAAGGACGACGTTCCCTTTACTCACCTCGCCTCGCCCCCGGCCGGTGCGGGGACGGCGGAGGTCATCTGGCGCGGGGTGCGTGTGTCCAGCCTCAGGCGCAGCCGGCGCGGGTGGTAGACGGTGGCCAGCGGGACCGGGCGGATGTCCATACCGGGCTCGCAGGTGACCCGCCAGCGGCCGAGGATCGTGGCGAGCCCCAGGGCGGCCTCGGTGCGTGCGTATAGGTCGCCGATGCACTTGCGGGCGCCGGTACCGAACGGCACGTAGGCGTGGCGGGAGGCCGGCGCGATACGGTCCGGGAGCCAGCGGTCGGGGTCGAACTTCTTGGGGTTGTCGAAGGCGTCCTTGTACTGGGCGACCGCGGCGGGGCTGAAGACGACAGTGGAACCGGTGGGTAGCTGACGGCCCGCGAGTTCGGTCGGGGAGGCGGTGAGGCGGGTGAACAGCCAGGCCGGCGGGTGCAGTCGCAGCGTCTCGGAGATGATCCGGTCGGTCAGGGAGAGGTTCGGCAGGTCGTCCCACTGCGGGGCGCGGCCGTCGAGGACGGTGTCGATCTCGTCGTAGAGCGCGGCCTCGATCTCCGGGTGCTGGGAGAGGAGATAGAAGACCCAGGTGAGGGTGCCGGCGACGGTCTCGGTGCCGGCCGCCATAACGGTAATGACCTGGTCGTGGATCTCCTTGTCGCCGAGCCGGCCACCGTCGTCGTCGCGGGAGGTAATCAGGGCGGCGAGCAGGTCCTCGCGCTCGGTGCCGGAGCTGCGGTAGTCGTCGATGAGTTGCTGGGTGGTCTCGTGTAGGAAGTCCAGGTTGCTCTTGTAGCGGCGCTGGGACGGCAGGGGCAGCCGGCGGATCGAGGCCGGCAGGAACATCTGCCGGAACAGGCCGTTGAGCACGACGTCGAAGGAACGTTCCACCTTCGCCCCCAGCTCGGGGCTGACGGGTGTGGAGTAGAGGGTGCGGCCGACCGTGCGCAGGGCCATGCCGTACATTTCGGGGAAGGCGTCGAAGACCATGCCGTCGTGCCAGCGCGAGGCGGTGGACTCGATCTCGGCGTGCATGGCCTCGGCGTACCGCTTGAGTTGGGAGCGGGTGAAGGCCGACTGCATCAGCCGGCGCTGACGACGGTGGTCGGCGAACGGGCAGGTGACCAGGCCGTTGCCGGCGATGTCGCGGGCTCGGTCGTAGAAGACGCCGCCCTTGTCGAAGATACGGTCGTTGGTCAGGACGTGCCGCAGCAGGTCGGGGTGGGTCGGGACGTAGGCCGCGGTGGGGCCGATCTTGATCTTAACCAGGTCGCCGTGAGCCGAGAGCGAGGTCATGAAGTTCACGGGGTGACGCATCATCTGGAGGGCGTGTCCCACGACGGGGAGCGCCCCGGGCGCCGCTCCTGCCGAGAAGGTGTTCTGCTCAGTCATTCGATTCTCAACTTCCCGTCTCTACTGATCTGTTGACAGCTGTGCTGCCGCGACGACCGGGCGCGGGTGCGTGTTGTTGGTGTGCGGCACTACTAGTGGGCGACGCTGCCGAGCTCCTCCAGGTAGCCCTGGGCACCGGCGGCGAGCGCGAACTCGGCGTCGTAGCGGCCTGACGAGCGGTGCCAGTCGTAGGAACCGCGGATCACGGTGCGCACGGCGTCGTTGCGGTAGCGCTCTAGGGCCTCGCGCTCGGCCTCGTCGAGCTGGTAGATGTCGCCGACCTGCGGCAGGCAGGACTCCAGCAGGAGGTACTGCTCCAGGCGGGCGCGCACCTCGCTCTGGATGTGGGCGACGCTGCGGTCCTTGGACCAGCCGTGCTCCCGGCGCAGGATCATGACCATGTTGTTCTGCTCGCCGCGGGCCTCTTCCTTCTCCAGCGAAGCGATGTCGTTGAGCAGCAGATTGACGTCGATGGCGATCTGGAGTATCGCGGAGAGCACGGCGCTGGCGAAGACCCGGTGCGGCACCTCGAAGCGGCCCGCACGCTCGGCGAGATCGACCGTCGGCTGCACCCCGATGGTCTGTCGGCGCACGGCCAGGTACTGGGCCGCGGAGTTGTACGGCGTGTTCCAGAAGCGGCTCTCCGCCTCGTCGACGTAGCCGTCGAAGTAGCTGCGCCAGTGCCGGGCGCTGCGCGCGCACCAGGCGGGTGTCATGCCTTCTTTGGTGCGCCGCCAGATGTCGGCGAAGCCGTGGGCGATGGGAGGCGCGGTGTCGGGGAGGGGGCTGTCCAGCGCCGCCGCGACCGCGTCGGTGAGCTGTTTGGTCTCCTCCGGGTTCCCGCCGCGCGGCCCGTCGAAGAGGTCGTCGAAGAGGAAGAACCACGACATCAGGTCGACGCCCAGGTCCAGGTCGGCGCCGGTGGCGTGCGGATAGAAGCGGGAGGCCAGATCGGCGTAGTTGCCGCGCAGATGACGCGTCGCCGCCGCCTCGGATGTGATTAGCCCGAGTGACCGCGGCCAGGCGAGCTGCTCGGCTTCGGCCCGCGCGTAGTCCGGGCTCTGCCGGCCAGGCAAAGGCATGTGGAAGTCGACGTCCTGGGGCATGAGAAAATCCTTAGGGCGTGGGTTGCGGAGGCGCAGCGGGCATGGCGATGCCCTGGCGGGGGCGCTGCGCTGATCGGAGAGTCAGAAGGGGCCATACGGGGGCCGGTCCGGTCTCAGACCTCGCGGTCGACGACGAACCGCCCGAGCGCGAGGAGTTCGCCCCGCGCGCCGGCGTCCAGCTCGACACTGCGCAGCGCGTCCTCGGCCAGCGCCATCCGCCGGGCGGCCTCGGCCAGCGCCCAGTCCCGGCCGCCAGCGCCCTCGATTAGGCCGGCCACGCGCCGCAGTTCCTCCTCGTCGAGTTCGCCGGGGGTGGTGAGCCAGGCAGCCAGCTCGTCGCTGAGCGGGCCGTCCTGGTTCAGTGCGTGGCTCACCGGCAGGGACTTCTTACGGGAACGCAGATCGGAGTGGACCGACTTGCCGGTGACGGCCGGGTCGCCCCAGATGCCGAGAACGTCGTCGACGAGCTGGAAGGCGACGCCGACCTGGCCGCCGTAGAGCGCCAGCGCGTCTACTGTCGCCTCCGGTGCCCCGGCGAGGACGGCGCCCATCGCGGCGCTCGCGGACAGTAGCGCGCCGGTCTTGCCGGCGGCCATCTCGACGCACTCTTCGGCCGTGACGTACGAACGCTGCTCGAAGGACAGATCCTGGACCTGGCCGCGGATTAGATGCCGGGTGGTGCGCGCCAGAAGCCGGGCGGCGGACGCCGCCGTTGACAGCCCGGTGTCCAGCAGCACCTCCTGAGCGAGCGCCAGCATCGCGTCACCGGTCAGGATGGCGCTGGAGGCACCCCACAGCTTCCACACCGTGCTCCGGTGGCGGCGCTCCTCGTCGCCGTCCATCAGATCGTCGTGCACCAGGGAGAAGTTGTGCACGAGCTCCACGGCGACGGCGCCGGGCAGTGCGACCTCCGGCGGTGCGCCGACCGCCTCGGCCGACAGCAGCGCGAGCGCCGGCCGTACGGCCTTGCCCGCCTCAGCGCTGGTGGGCGTGCCGTCGGCGGTGATCCAGCCGAAGTGGTAGGCCGCCTGGTGACGTGAGCGGTGGTCGAGCCGGTCGACGGCGGCACGCAGCGCCGGGGTGATCGTGACCCGGCTGTGGCTGAGGCAGGCGGGAGTAGTGCTCATGTGCCGACCTCCGCGCGCCAGGGGGCGGCTGGGTCGTCGAAGATACTGACGACCTGGCGCATGATGCGCCGTTCGGTCGGGTCGAAGGCCTGCTTGGCGTGGATGGTGCCGAGCTGGTCCCACATGACGATGTCCCCGGGCTGCCAGATGTGGGCGTAGGTGTACTGGGGCTTGCCCGCGTGCGACAACAGTTTGTCGAGCAGCTTGCGGCTGTCGTCGGGGGCGAGGCCCCCGATCCGCTTGGTGTTCAGGGTGCTGACGTAGACCGACTGGCGGCCGGTGCGTGGATTGCGGGCAATCAGAGGGTGGATGGTGGAGGTGCCATCCTCGGGTTGGATCTGTTCGGTGCTCTCGCCGAGGGACACCTCGCCCTGGAGTTCCTGCTCGATGGTCTCCTCGTACCCGGTGCGCAGGGCGTGGCGGACCCGGTAGGAGTGCAAACGCCGGCGCTCATCGGGCGACAGCGACTCGTATAGGGCGTACATGTCGGTGAAGAGGGTCTCCCCGCCGCCGGAGGACGGCACTTCGATTGCCTCCAGGAAGCCGATCTGGGAAACGCGGGGGCGGAAGGAGTAGTCGGTGTGCCAGTCCATCCACCCGGCGTCGCCGACGCCGATCTTGTGGCCGTCCTCCACCAGGTTGGAGACGATCAGGATCTCGTTGTGGCCGGGGTGGGCGCCGCTGGTCAGACCGGTCTTCGGGATGTACCCGAAGCGACAGCCGAAGGCCAGGAACTCCTCGTAGGAGGGGGTCTCGTGGCCGCGGAGGACGAGAACGAGATGCGCGTCGAGCGCCGCCAAGATCTCCTCAAGCTGGGCCTTGTCCATGTCTCCAGTGACATCGGCGCCGTGCACGACGGCGCCGAGAGCAGCGCCGGGTATCGGCGTTATATCCATGGGCGTTGCCGCCTTTCGCGGAAGGGCGGGTGGTCAGCGCAGTTCGAGGCCTGCGAGGTCACCCGCCTCGCGCCAGCGCCTCAGGACGTTCACGAACTCCACCGACCCGCCGCCGTAGCTGGAATTAAGCAGGGGCAGTCCGCTCGGGTTGCCCTCGTTGTTGTAGAGGCCGGGCGTGCAGTTCTCGAGGAAGTCGATGTCGTTGGTGGCGAGCCGGAGGATCTCCTCGACCCATTCCTTTTCGCCTGCCTCGGATGCCTCCACGACCCGGTAGCCGCGCTCCTCGACGCACTTGACGATGTATGCAAGGTGCCGGGTCTGCTCGCTCAGCATGTAGGCGATGTTGACGTGCCGGCCGGCCTGGACCTTGGACAGGATGAAGCAGTTGGGGAAGCCGTTCACCTGGAGTCCGTGCAGGGTGCGCGCCCCGTTTACCCACTTCTCCGACAGCTTCACGTCGTCGCGGCCGACGATGTCATAGCCGGCACGGTCGGTGTATGGGACGGCGAACTCGTGCTCGTAGCCGGTGGCGAAGATCAGGCAGTCGACCGGGTACTCCCGGCCGTTCGCGACCACCCCGGTCCGGGTGAGCCGCTCCACGCCTTGCCCCTGGGTGTCGACCAGGGTCACATTGGGCCGGTTGAAGGTCTGGAGGTAGCCGTCATGGAAGCAGGGCCGCTTGCAGTACACGCGGTAGTACGGCTTGAGAGCGGCGGCGGTTGCGGGGTCGGTGACGACGCTGTCGATACGGGAACGCAGCTCCTCCATCTTCAGGAAGTCCGCCCGCTCGGCCGCGAGCGCCCGCTCCTTCGGGTCGCCCCCGGCGACGCCGGTGGGCAGGATCGCCGCGGCCAGCTTGGCCGTGGTCTGGGTCCAGCGGTCCTGGACTAGGTCCTCGTCCTGCGGGATACCGGAGGTCAGCGCGTGGAAATTCTCCATCCGGCGCTGCTGCCAGCCCGGTTCGAGGCTGTCCGCCCAGCCGGACGGGGTGGGCCGGTTACCGCGGACGTCGACCGTGGCCGGGGTGCGCTGGAAGAGGACGAGCTGCTCGGCCCACTCGGCGAGGTGTGGGGCGAGCTGGATGGTCGTCGAGCCGGTGCCGATGACGCCGACCTTCCTGTCCTTCAGCTTGGTCAGGCCGCCGGTGCTGTCGCCGCCGGTGTAGTCGAAGTCCCAGCGACTGGTGTGGAAGGAGTGCCCGGCGAACGTCTCCAGGCCCGGTAGCCCGGGGAGTTTGGGGCGGTGCATCAGACCGATCGACATGGCCACGTACCGGGCCCGGATCAGATCCCCGCGATCGGTGCTCACAAACCACTTCCCGGCGGCCTCGTCCCAGCGCAGCTCGGTTACGGTGGTCTGGAAGAGGGCGTCGCGGTAGAGATCGTACTTGTGGGCGATCTGCTGGAGGTGGGTGAAGATCTCGGGCCCGGTGGAGTACTTCTCGGTGGGTATCGTGCCAATCTCTTCGAGCAACGGCATGTAGATGTAGCTCTCGACGTCGCACCGGACGCCGGGAAAGCGGTTCCAGTACCAGGTACCGCCGACGTCGCCGGCCTCGTCGATCAGTCGGATGCGCTCCAGGCCGGTCTCCTTGCGCAGATGGGCGCCGGTCAGCAGCCCGCCGATGCCGGCGCCGACGACGGCGACGTCCACCTCGTCGGTGAGCGGCTCGCGCTCCTGCCGCTCGGTGTAGGGGTCTCGCGCGTAGCTGCTGAAGCCACCACGCGCGAACTGGTAGGTGCGACCAAAGCTGCGCTTGTCGCGTTCCTGCCGGTATTTCTCCCTGACCACATCCAGGTCGATGGTCAGTGTTTCATCGCTATGATTGTCGCTTTCGGCGCGGGCCACAGCTCCTCCTCGGGGAAAGTGTGCGGAAGGGAAATATGGCGCCATACATCGTCGAACTGATCGCGTAGCCGCACCGGGGTGTCGGAGTTGATGAAGAGATAGAAGCGGTCGGAGCCGAGGGCCTCCCACACGAGTCCGGCGACGTCCTCAGCGCTCACCGAGGTGTCGCCGCCCGCGCCGCGCGGGGCCGTCAGGCCTTGGACCATGGGGGTGTCGACCCGGCCAGGACACAGCACCGACACCCGGACGCCGGTGCCCCGCAGGTCGGCGCGCAGGCTGCGGGCGACCGCGAGGTCGGCGTGCTTGGAGGCGGCGTAGGCGGCGCTGCCGGCACCGACGACAAAGGCGGACATCGAGGCGGTGTGGATCAGATGGGCGGGCCGGCCACGCTCCAGCAGCCGGGGGATGAAGGCGCGGGCCACCAGAACGTGCGCCCAGTGGTTCACCTCGAAGACCTGCCGCATCCGTTCCAGCGGCACCTCCCACAGGGGCTGTCCCACGGGGCCGAGGGCCCCGGCGTTGTTGCACACCACGTTGATGTCGCCGAGAAGGTCGAACGCCGTGTCCGCGAGCCGTTCAACGGCGACCGGGTCGGTCAGGTCAGCGGTCACTGCGGTGACCTGAGCGCCCTGTGCGGTGAGTTCGGCGGCCCGGTGGTGCAGCGTGTCGCCTTCGATGTCCGCCATGACCACGCCGCCGGCTCGTGCGAAGCGGGCGCTGAGGGCGAGACCGATGCCGCTGGCCGCACCGGTCACCACTGCTGTCCGTGTCTGTAACTGCACTTGGCTGTCTCCGTTTCTGTAGGCGGGTACACCGAAGGATCGCGCGCCGTTGCCGACGAGAAGATCTGAATCAAATCGCGCCGTTCGGTGTCAGCTGGGGTCGGGGAGTTTCAGGCTGATTATGAGAACAGTCACCGAGAGACAGATCAACAGGGCGAGAACGAGCACAGCCGCCAACGCCGTCGACAGCGAACCGGCCAAGGAGACAAAGAGGGTTCCGCCGACGGTCGCGCCCAGCGCGGTAGCCATCTGCTGGCTAGTCACTAGCACACCGCTGCCCATGCCGGCCTGCGCGGGGGGTACATCGGCCAGGACCATCCGGAACAGCGTCGGGCCGATCAGCGCCGCGCCTACGCCGAAGAAGGCGATCCCGACGAGCACGAGTACCAGAGAGGGATGCGGCCAGCCGAGCCATATCACCAGCGCCAGCAGCAACAGGCCCGTGCCCTGAACGAGAGCGCCCAGGGTGACGATCCGGCGGCCCAGGGCCGCCGCGATCCTTGGGGTGAGCAGCGCCACCACGAAGAAGGCCGCGGCAAACGGCATCAGCACCCCGCCAGAGGCGAGCCCGTAGAGGCCGAAGCAACCCTGTGCGATCAGTGCGTAGACGAACAGGGAGGCACCGAAGCTGGCGGAAAACGGCACGACCGCCGCCAGACCGCTGCGCATCCCCGGATGGGACAGCACCGACGGGGACAACAACGGTGAGCCGCCCCGCGCCTCCAGCCTGCGTTCAGCTTGCGCTAGCGCCAGCGCCCCCACTGCTGCGACCGCGAGCAGCGACCACAGCCACAGCGGCCAGCCCAGCTCGGGGCCCACCACGACCAAGGTCAGGACACAGACCATGGTGACGCCGAACAGCACGGTGCCCACCGGGTCGAAGCCCGGCTTCGCGTCGGCCCTGGTCGCGGGGACGCGCCGGACGGCCAGCAGCGCGGTCACTCCGATCGGCACATTGATCGCGAAGACCGATCGCCAGCCGATCCCGGCGACGTCCAGCGAAACCAGCAGCCCGCCCAGGATCTGCCCGGTAACCATGCCGAGGGCCGCGGTCACGCCGTATATGCCGATTGCACGGGCGCGCGCTTGGCCCTCGGTGGCCGTCTGAATCGTCGCCAGCACCTGCGGTACGAGCATGGCGGCGGCGGCGCCCTGCAGCAGCCGGGCCGCGACGAGGAGCTCGATGGTCGGGGCGAGTCCGCACAGCGCCGAGGTGACGGTGAACGCCGCGAGCCCGTAGGCGTACAGGCGCAGTCTGCCGAAGGCGTCGCCCAGCCGTCCGCCCAGCACCAAGCCGAGGGCGTAGGTGAGACCGTAGCCGGACACCACCAGTTCCAGCGCGGCGGGGCCGCCGTGGAGGTCGTGCCTGATCGAGATCAGTGCCACATTGACGATGGAGGCGTCCACGATGGACAGGGCGTATCCGGTGAGCACCACCATAAGGGCAATGCCGCTTAGCCCCGCGGCGGCCGGCTCCGTGCCGGCCAGGAGCCCCGGCGTCGCGTCGGGCTCCTCCAGAAGAGGGAGGCCTTCGCGTTTCGTCATGTGCTGCCTACCCAGGCGTCTGTGAGGGGGACAGTTGAGGCGAGTGCGGGGGTAGCAACGTTACTCGGTGATGGTGGGAGTACCGGTGATCTTCGACATGATTCCCTTGGAGGAGTCCTTCGCGGACTCCGTCCAGGGGGTCAGGGCATTGAACCCGCGAGGCGAGGAGGCGGGCTGGATGCGAGTGTCCATCGACATCCGCATACCGGCCGGGTTCACCGAAACGTTCGGGATGGACTTGTGGCACGTGAAGGCATGGAAGATGATCACATCGCCCGGTTCCATGGGCGAGAACAGCAGCTGCTCGTCCGCACCAAACTCCTCCGCCGGGACACCGCGCACGGCGTGGCCGAAGCGGCGAAAGTTCTCGACGATGACGTGCTCGCGCGGGCCCTTCTTGTGGCTGCTGTCGGCGACGGCGACGCCACCTATGCCGCGGGTCGTCGCGAGCAGCGGCATCCAGACGGTGCGGAAGTCTTTGTTCGGGCCGATGTAGAAGCCGTCCTGGTGCAGCGGTGTCAGGAAGCTCGGCACCGCGGAGCCTGCGGCGGAGGGGTAGTAGCGGATCGTCGTCGACTTGAAGACGAAGACGGGCTCACCGAAGACCTTCTCCCAGATCTTGAGGGACGAGGGGTGGTTCCACAGGTCGTCGTACTTGACGTAGTCGTGCATCGCCACCTCGTCGACCGCTTCGAAAGACTCGATGGTGAGGGTGTCGAGCGTGGTGCCGGGAGCGGCGTGGCCGAGTGCGACCAACCCCCCGAGCATCTGCTCGGCGGCGGTCCGCACGAGTTCACGGTCCAGGGCGCCGCGCAGATAGACGTAGCCGTGCTCGTCGTAGAACCGGCCGAGAGCCTCACCGTCGTCGAGAAGAGGCATACAGTCGACGTAGTCGCTGAAAGTTTCCGTCATGGTTCCTTGTCCTCGACACGCCCATGCGTGGAAAGAAGAACTAGCTCAAGATGGAACTACTGGGGGCGAGGGAGCCCGGCCACTGCGGCGGCCGATGTCTTCGACACACTGGAAGGCCGGCGCGAACCCACCGTCGATGTGGAGTGTCACTCGACCCTCCCCGAGCGACCACCGCGAATCATACTAGTTTGCTACGTCGTCGGGAAGCAACTGGTAATCCCCGGACTGGTTTTGTGGTATGCGCCAGCCTACGACCACGAAGGAGGAAGCATGAAGGGCGAACGGCTTTCTTTTCGCTCGTGCAAGACCACTTAAAATTAGAAGGTAACGGGGATTTCATCGAACCCGCCGGTGATCCGGTGCTCCTGCCAGTGCAGCGACTCCTCGGGTACTGCGAGCCGCAGGTTGGGAATTCTGCGGAACAGCCGCTCAAACACCGCGGTTAGCTCGATCCGGGCTAGCACGCGGCCGATGCAGTGCCGAGTGCCGCCCCCAAATGCCAGGTGCGACATGGGCTTGTCTCGATCCAGATCGAACAGGTCGCCGGCGGGGAAAGCCCTGTCGTCGTAGTTGGCCGCGCCGATGGCCAGCTTCACCGCATCTCCGGCCCGGATAATTGTCTCGCCGACGGCTATTTCGCTGTGCGCGTAGCGGGGTATTAGCGCGTTGGATCCCTTGCCCCCCACTCCCAGGCGCAGAATCTCCTCGACCGCGGCCGGCGCGAGTTCGGGATTCTCGGCCAGCAGGACACGCTGGGCCGGATTGCGCAGCAGCAGCAGGGTTCCCAGGTCAATGCGCACAATGGTGGTCTCGTAGCCGAACAACAGCACGGCGCAGCCCAAGTGGGCAATGTACGCATCGGACAGTGCACCGTCGTCCTCGGCGATCAGCTCGGACAAGATGTCGTCGCCCGGCTCGGTTCGCTTGCGTGTCACCAGCTCCGTTATGTAGTTGACAACCTGTTGAAAAGTGTTCGCCGAGTGTTGGTTGTTGCTCTGGTCGAATGTGCCTCTCGCCCACTGCCCGAAACGCTCCCGGTCGGCCAGCGGCACGCCAAGTAGATCGCAGACCACCATGGTCGGCAACGGAAACGACAGCGCGCGGTGCAGGTCAGTCGGCGGAGTGTCTGAGGCCAAATGGTCGAGAAGGTCGTCCACATGGTGCTCGATCCGGCTTTTCATTAAGCGCATCCGGCGCGTGGAGAACCGGGGCACGAGCAGCGCGCGCATCTGTGCATGCCTGGTGGCCTCGCTGTCGTAGTCGTCCCCGGCCATCAGCGCGACCATGAAACCTCTGGCCGCGCTCTCGGCCGATTGCTCCGGATTGGGATTACTGAGGCCGAGCCGGTGGTCGGCGAGTAGTACCTTCACCTCGTCGTAGCGGGTGACCAGCCAGGCATCTTCACCAGCGGTCCGCACCCTGATGATTGGCCCCTCCTGCTGTAGCGCGAGCATCTGGGGCGCGATGCCGAGTATGTCTGGATTATCGAACGGCAACTGTGGGAGCTCCGTCATGTATCCATACTCGCTCTGCTCCGACGGCCGGTCAAGTCCTCTCAGAACTCTGAGTCGCCCCGAACTCGGTCCAGACTCCATGGCTAGGGTTCCAAGCACAGGGCGACCCGCAAGTTCCGTTTATGCAGGTAGAGAATGATGATTACTCTCGCCCTGCCGTCTGGACGCCCGCCGGGCATAAGGCTGGGACCGGTGCTGGCGTGATACTCGCGAAAGCACCCTGATCTTGGCCTTCCTTGCGCTGGGAAAGTCCGCCTACCTGCGCCAACGGCCTTGCTGGTTGCTCTAAATCAAGTTGAGCAATACTGCTCACGAGCAAGAAATTCACCTATGCACGACGGTGCTATATGACATATATCACTGCACCCTGACCTGGTCCGCTGTCTGCGGGTCTGTCTGCTGTCGTGTCCATTCACGGGTGGGCTGCCGTGGGTCGCTGACCTTGGGGTTTGTGTTGAGGGGACACGTCGGGGTCGTTGCTTGATCGGAGTGGTTGGGCATGGATGATCGAGGTTGTGGCTGACCCGTCGGTGTCGTGGGATTCGCGTCTGGCGGCTGCCGAGGCGTGGATCGAGGAGGTCGTGGCGGGGCAGGCCGCCGCGGTGGCGGCGAAGGAGTGTCTGGCGTCGGTCAACGAGCGGCTGCGCCGGGTCGTTGAGGGTGTGGCCGAGAAGCATGAGGTGGAGCTCGGCGTGGTGTGTTCGGAGCGCGACCGGGCGCGGGTCGCCGAGCTGGAGTTGGAGAACGCGGACCTGCGGCGGCGGGTCGGGATGGACAACGAACTCATCGGTGCCGCCGTAGAAGGAGCCGCTCGGCGCGGGCGAAGCGGCGTGCCGAGCGGCGTGAGGCCTCGGAGCGGGTCCGGTCGAAGGATAAGAGGCCCGGCGGGCAGCCGGGGCATGCCGGGTCGGGGCTGTCGCGGGAGTCGGAGCCGGACCGGTCGTTACCGGCGGACCCGCCGGTCGAGCGCTCGTCGTGTGGCGAGGGCCTGGCGGGTGCCGAGGTGCTCGCCCACGGGTGGGCGCAGGTCTGGGACCTGCTCGACCCGGTGCTGAAGAAGGTCGAGTGGGTGATGCCGCGGCGGGCACGGTGTCCTACGGGCCCAGGGTGCACGCGGCGACGGTGCTGCTCGCCTCCGAGGGCAACAATGCCCGGTGGAACGGGCCGCGACGGTGATCGACGCGCTGCTCGGGGTGCCGGTCTCGTCCGGGTTCGTTGCCCGCGCGAACGCTCGCCTCGCCCGGGACTTGGACGCGGCCGGGTTCGACGAGGCGATGAGGACGGCGCTGCGCGCCGAGCCGGTGCTCTGCGGTGATGAGTCTCCGGTCAACGTGCTGCGCAGGGACCTTGACGAGGTCACCGGCATGGTCCTGTCGGGGACCCCGCACCTGCTGGTGGTGCGCACCCCGTCGCCGGGCTGGTCTGGTATGCGGCGATCAGCTCTCGGTCGTCGGAGGCGATCCATGGCACCGGGATCCTCGACGGCTGGTCTGGCTTCCGGACCGGGCCGTCGGTGCACAGCACCGCGTCCGTCACCTCGGACAGCGCGTCCGCGAGGTGGACCAGACAGCCATAGAACTCCGGCCGGAAGCGACACAGCCTCCCCAGAGCCTCGACGCGTCCTGGTTCGTCCTGCACACTGCCCATCACGACCTTCGGTTCGATCACGGCTTCTTTGGCGAGAGCACGATCTTCCGAAGATCGTTCCACGTCACGAGGACACGCCGAACCACCCCACAACACCAGCAGGTATCACGCAACGTGACAGTCGGAGGTTAAAGGGCGAGTTCGCGCCGGGCGCCCAGAAGTGGGGGAGCCGGCTGATTGATCTGCTCCACGAGGTCAACACCCTCGTCGTCGCCCACACCGCCGGGAAGACCGATCCCCTATCCAGGAGATGATCGACAGGCTGCTGACCTGGTACAACACCGACGTCCGCATCGGCGAACTGGCGAACATCTCCAGATCCTGGACTGACGAGACAAACCATCCATGCCTGGGACTCGCCCTGGCCCGCCGCGAAGGCGCTCCTCGATACGGAATCGATCGGGCCCTCAGCAAGCACGATCCTCCCTGCTCAGGAGCACTTTCCCGCTTATCTCCACCAACAGATGATCAATCCGGCGGAAGTCCAAGGCTAGCACAACAGCAACCCCTCTGTGATCACCTACTGTCAATGCTGCGCCACGCAAGGATCCTTCGGATCGGGGAACCCTGTTACCAAATCCTGCTATGTGACTGGATTCACGCCAGGTGCGCTGGCCTGCTGAGGCTGCGTGCCGACTTGACTGCCATGATTCGAAGCTGTTTGATCTGACCTATGGTCAGATCTTCACCTCGGCGAGCTGCAGCACCCGCGTCGACGGCGAGCCTGGCGGTGTACGCATTGCGTGTAGTCCCGGCCGGCGGACTCGTGCAGGTGACACGTTGCCCTGGAGGGGCGCGCACAGTTACGGAAACAGTCATAACCGTATAGGGGAGAGGTAAACCCCCCGGGGGATGGGCGTAACTAAATGCATTCTACCAAGCCAAGCATTGGAGTGTCGTGGAAGTCCGACAGGGTGAGTTCTCCAGACTTGCAATCGAGGAAACTGGCAGCGAACCATCGGAGTGTCGCGCCCTACTTCTAGGGTACGTCCGTAAGGATGCGGCGGAGATGCTCGCCAGGCGACGGGATCAGAATGATCCGCCGATGCTGTGAGCTTTGAACAGAAAAAGCAGTCATGTGTGCGGCCGGCTTTGATTCGCTCGCCAAGTTCGCCGGAGACTAACCGCCTCGATCTTTTTATGTGAGGGATATATCGACACTTGCCGAAAGTAAGACACCCATGCTACGAGGCTCCTAGCAATCAGAACGGGAATCATGACAATCACTGTGGGAATCAATGGCTTCGGCCGTATCGGCCGTAGCTACTTCCGCGCGCTGCTCACTTCCGGTGCCGACATCCGCGTGGCCGCGGTCAACGACCTGACCAGCGCGCAGAGTCTGGCGGACCTGCTGAAGTACGACAGCGTGTACGGGCCGCTGCCGCAGCAGGTCGCGGCGGAGGGCTCATCGCTCAGGGTCGGGGACACCGTGGTCGAGGTTCTCAGTGAACGCGACCCGGCACAGCTGCCCTGGCGCCGCCTCGGAGTCGACGTTGTCATCGAGTCGACGGGCGTGTTCAACGACGCAGCAAAGGCCCGGGCGCATATTGATGCCGGCGCCTCGAAGGTGGTCGTCTCCGCTGCGGCAAAGAACGCGGATCTCACCCTCGTCATCGGTATCAACGATGACCTGTACGATCCCCAGAAGCACACGGTCGTCTCCAACGCTTCGTGTACGACGAACTGCCTGGCTCCCATGGCCCGGGTGCTCGATGACGGGCTCGGCATCGAGTGCGGCACCATGACCACGATCCACGCCTACACGCAGGATCAGAACCTGCAGGACGGCCCGCACCCCGACCCCCGGCGCGCCCGTGCGGCCAATCTCAGCACCATCCCGACCACCACCAATGCCGCCAGTGCGATCGGCCTCGTGCTCCCAAGCCTGAAGGGCAAGCTCGACGGGTACTCGGTGCGGGTTCCTGTTCCCGTCGGCTCGCTGACCGACCTGACCGTCCGGGTGGCCCGAGAGACGACGGTGGAGGAGGTCAACTCGCTGTTCCGCAAGGCGGCGGACGGTGAACTTGCACGAATCCTGCGCTACACTGCAGACCCGGTCGTTTCCGCGGATATCGTCAAGGATCCGGCGTCATGCATCTTCGACTCCCTGCTCACGCAGGTTATCGAGGGGCGCCACGTACACATCTTCGGCTGGTACGACAACGAGTGGGGATTCTCCAACCGCCTTATAGACACAACCCAGTTGGTCGGCGGCGCGACTGCATGACGGACTCCGCTGAACTGGGCAGGGAGACCACGGTGAGCCAGCTGGTGTGGCGGGTGAGGAACGCGCGCATGGCGGCGCTGTGGTGGGTGTTGAGATTGTCCCAGCACAGGATGATCGGGGCGTGCAGCTGGTGGTGCGCGGCGGCGATCAGGATGGCGTAGTAGTCTTCGGAGAAGCTACGGCGCTCACCCTTACGGCGGCCGTGGTGGGTGAGTACCCGGTAGAGCTGCCGGCGGCGTTGGCCGGGCCGGTAGCACAGATCAGAGCGGCCATCGAGAGCCGGCCTGAGCCCTCAGTGAGCTGCCGGAAAGTAACCAAGGCTCCGGCACGCTCGCGCTTTGACGGGTAGGTCGGGCGGGCCGGTGGGACCACGTGTCGTTCACAGACAAGCAGGCACGCCGCTTGTAGATCACGGAGGTGTCTTATGTCTTCGTGGTCTGGGGTGCGGCGTGCCTGTGGGCGTATTGTCGCGCGCCGCGGCCGAGGCGGTGGGAGCCGAGGCCGTGTCGCGTGCGGGGATCTGGCAACGGTTGGCGGCGGTACCGGATCATCGGTCCGCTCGCGGGCGGATCTACCCGTTACCGGTGCTGGCCGCGGTCTGGTTGTGCGCGGTGACCGCGGCCGGGCATGACCGGATCGCGGCGGTAACCGAGTGGCTGGCAGCGACGACGTGGGCTGAGCGGGTTCGGTTACGGTTGCCGTTGAGGTGCCCTTTTTCTCCCGGACAGCTGCCCCTACTAGAATTAGGGGCAGTGACGAAGCCATCATGCCGGCCGTCCCTCGGACCCCTGGCGGCGGCGCTGTCCATGCGTCGCGCGTATGTCCCAGACCAGCGGAGGCCGCTACTTTCTGCACATGACCACCTCTCACCGCCACCAGCTCACTGCCGACGTCCATCTCCTCCTGCTGGATGGCGATCAAGTCCTCTTCGGCCGTCGCCAGAACACCGGCTACGAAGACGGTGCCTACCACCTCCCGTCCGGCCACCTCGAAGCCGGCGAGTCTGTGGTTGCGGCCCTCATCCGCGAAGCCAAGGAAGAGATCGGTGTCACCATCGCGCCGGAAGCCGTCGAGTTCGCGCACGTCATGCACAACTCGTCGAGCGGCGGCCGGGCGGCCTTCTTCTTCACCGTGCGCACGTGGGCCGGCGAGCCGGACAACCGCGAGCCCGACAAGTGCAGCGAGCTGGCCTGGTTCCCGTTGGACGCCCTGCCGGACCACCTGATCGCCTACTGCCGCGCCGCCCTGGAACACATCACCGCCGGTCAGCCCTTCTCGATCTACGGCTGGTAGCCGTGGCCGAACCTCGCGGCCCGGTGGTCTGCTTCAGCTACCTGGCCGCTGCGTCGCTCTGGAACGTCGAGCGCTTCCCGCAGGCCAACCACGGGGCCGAGGTGCAGCGGTCCGAAGCCTCCATCGCGGCCGACGGCCCGATGGTCGCCGCCGTCCTGGCCGCGCTCGACATCCCGGCACTCGTGATCGGCAACGACATCGGTGACGATGCGCCAGGCGACCAGGTCAGAGCCTGGCTCCACCGGAATCGCGTGCTGACCACCGTCGAGACGGTGTCCGGCCTGGCGACGCCGCAGATCGTGATCGTGGCGGACGAGGACGGCACGCGCACCTGGTTCCCGTACCTACAAGGTGTCGCCGAGGCCCTGACCGCCGTCGACCTTGTACGGCTGACCGGAGCCTCCTACGCCTACGTCGACTGCTACGAGGTGATCGAACCGGCCGCGATCCGGGCCATCCAGGCCACGCGGACGGCCGGCGTGCCGCTGCTGGTCAACCTCGGCGGGTCGGTCCTCACGCCGATGGTGGCGTCCGTCCTCCGGGACTGCCCGCATCTGATCATCCAGACCAACGTCGACGACGACGCGCACGAAACTGCCCCGGCCGTAGCCGCCACCCTGCTCGGCCAGACCGGAGCTTCGTGGGTGGTAGTCACCGCCGGGGCGGCCGGGGCGTGCGCCGTAGGAACGGATGTCACTGTTTCCGTGCCGGCCGTCCCGGTCACGGTGCGCCACACCCACTACGCGGGCGCGGCGTTCTCCGGTGGGCTGCTCTACGGCCTGCTCCACGACTGGCCGATGCGGGACAGCTTGGCCCTGGCCTCGGCCAGTGGTGGGCTCCGGTGTGCGCGAGCCCACCACGAACCGCTACCGCATCTCGCGGAACTGCTGGCGTGCGGTGAATCGCTGGGTCAGCTACCGGCGGCCGTCCGCTGGAAGAGATCCCACTCCCGCAGCAACCCCGTCAGCTCGTCCAGCCGCTCCCTGGTCATCCGCTTGCGGGCCGCATCGCCGGCCGTCTCCTGCTCGGCCCCGTACTGCCACCAGTGCTCGCCGGTTCCTCGGTCCATGACCAGGAAGCGCTCCTTCACGGCCGGCCCGCGGATGACCAGGGACACCGTGTATGGCTCGGCCACCACGGCGTGCACCATGCTGTGGTGCAGGGCGTAGCTGTCGCCCACCTGCTCCTGCCGGACTTGGAGCGCTGCCAGGGAGCCCGGCTCCGGTTCGGCGTCCACGTCGAGGTCGCCGAAGAGGTAGTGCCGGTACTCCCCGCGCACGATGCGGCTGGCGTACGACCAGCGGTGGTTGTGCGGCCGGTCGAAGTAGCCGGGCAGGAAGACATGCAGCCGCACCCGGATGCCGGCGTCGTCCTGGTACAGCACGATCTTGTCCAGGATGTCGTAGTGCTCGCACAAGGCCAGGAGTTCCGGCCGGTTCGGTAGTTCGAGGAGCGCGGCCCGGATCAGGTCCGGGTCGTCGGCCAACTGGGTGAGCGCCTTGCGGGTGGCGTGCTCCACGGCGTCGATGCCGTTCCAGTCCAGCCCGCACAGCGGCTCGATGACGTGTTCCATCTCGGTCTCCTCCTCAGTCTTCGGGCTTGGCGCTGGACTTCCACAGCCGGCACACCGGCACGATGTCCTCCTCAGCGGCGCAGGACAACCCGCCCATGACGAGCTCCTCGGCCGGGCAGCCGCCCTGGCAGGCCGACGCCTTGCAGTCGCCGCAGGCGCTCGTGACCAGCGGCTTGGTGAACAGGTCGAACTCGTTGTCACCGCGGTTCAGCACCACCTGGCCGTCCTGCATCCGGGCGAAGTACAGGTCGGTGTCGAAGAGGTAGGAGCAGACGTAGCACCTGCCGTCGGGAAAGATCGAGATCCGGTCCAGCGTCCGGCCGATGCACCCCTGGTATCCCTCGGCGGCGTAGCGGGCCATCTGGTCGCGGCGGGCGTACGTCGGCTGGTACCAGACCCGCGCCCGGTAGGCCGGCGCGATGTCGTTCAGGTCGTCGCAAAACGCCACCCACTCCGCGGGTCCGATGGCCATGTCGGCGTTGCCGTGCCCCACGCCGATCGTCGAGAAGACGTGGAACTTCACCAGGGACACGCCGATCTCGTCGGCGAGGTCCAGCAGCTTCAGGGCGTCGGGCTTGTTGGCCTGGTTGACGGTGCAGATGATCCGGGTGTCGAAGCCGCGGCCGGTCAGTTCGGCCGTCGTCTCCAGCGCGGTGGCGAAGGTGTCCGTACCGCGTACCCGGTCGTGGGTCTCGGCGCTGCCGCCGTCGAGGCTGACCTGGACGTAGGCGAAGTCCTCCGGTTCGAGCTGGCGGAACTTCCGGGCCGCCGGCTTCTGGGCGTTGGTTGTCGTGATGACGTCCTCGTAGCCGAGTTGCCGCCCGAGGCGGATGGCGTCCACGTAGTTGGGGTGCAGCGTCGGTTCGCCGCCGAGGATGGTCAGCTTGCTGCCGCCCATCCGGCGCCACGTGGCAAGGGTGTCCCGGATCTGCGGCAGGGTCAGCTTGAGCGCCCGATCCAGCCGTTCGCCCATGTAGCAGTGCTCGCACCGGAGCTGGCATGCCTCGGTGATATAGAGGTAGACGTTGCGGAACCGGCCGTAGGCGATGCGCTCGATCCGGTCGGGGGCGGGCATGCCGGCCCGGCGCGGCATCCGGGCGTGGCCGTAGTCGTCATCCCTCCGCAGGCGCGGTGGATCAAGGTGGACGGTCGTCACGGAGTGCTCCCTCTCGTCAGTAGGGCGGTCACGTCCTCGAAGATCCGGTCTGCGCTGGTGCCGCCGTCGAGCCGGACGACGTCCACGCCGGCCTCGCTGAACGCCTGGCAGATTCCGGCGGCCGTCTGCTGGTAGCGCTGCACACGGGCACGCAACAGCCGGGGTGCGTCACCACGCCGGGGGTGCAGAATGCCGCCGCAGCGGGCACAGCGCTGGGCATCATCGGCACTGGGAACCGCCGGCAACCGGGGGTCGCGGATCGGGTCGCGTTCGCAGCGGTGGCAGACCCGGCGGTGAAAGGCCCGCCGGTAGAGCGTCATGGTGTCCGTCGCCAGTTCCACGGCCCGGACGACACAGCCCGGTGCGTGCTGCTCCAACACGGTGAGGAAGAACCGCACCTGGGCGCCGGTACCAGGGAAGTTGTCGAAGAACACGGTGTGTGCCGCACCGGCCTGCACCGTGGCCTCGATGTAGCTGCGCAACGCCGTGACCACGGTGAAGTCGTCGATCCAGCCGAGGCGTTCGGCGCTGGTGGCCGTGGCCGCCAGGATGGTCTCCGGCACGTGCTCCCGCAGCCGGAAGACGGCCCGGCCCGGCATCTGGCCGAGGGTCGCGGTCAGCGTCGTTTTGCCGGCCGCCGGCGGGCCGAAGACAGGTACGGCCAACGCGAGGGTCATGACAACCCCTTTTCACGCGATGACGCCGCAGCGGGCCGCCAGCCTGGCTGGTAGGCGTGTCCCTGCTGTGGCATCGCTGCTGACTGCGGGTTGGTGGAGCAGGACGGATCAAGCGTCAGTTCCTGGGAGCACGCCGGCCACGCCGCCGGACGGTGCCCGGCATACGCGGGACGCATAGACCCAGCTACGGCGGGTGTTACGGTCGTTCTGCTGATCTCGCAACCACCCAAGGGGAGGGCGGCCGGGCATGACGACCGCGCAGCAGCTTCGGCACTGCTCCCGCTGCGGCCACCGGCTCGCCGCCGACAACCCCTTCCCGATGTGCAGCCCCTGTCAGAGCGCCAGTGTGGAGGCACACGCTCGGCCGCCGGCCGTCCGGCCGGAGTTCTGGCGCCTCGACCAGATGCGCGACGCCCTGGCCACCTGGCATATGGGCCGGGTGATCTTCGCTTATCGCCACCACCCGTACCACCGGCAGATGCTGTCCCAAGAGCTGGTCGGTACCTGGCTCGGGCTGACGCAGGCCCAGCTCAGCCGTATCGAGAACGGCCGCGCGCCCGAAGAACTCAGCAAGCTCATCCGTTACAGCCAGATCCTCGGCATCCCGGCCGAGCTGCTGTGGTTTGACCTGCCCGGCGAACCGCGTGTGCGGCCACCGGCTGAAGCCAGACCGTCGATCCTGCTGCCGGTCGTGGTGGGCGGTCGGGAAGTTGTGGTGCCCATTGACGCCGAAGCCGCCGAATCGGCCGGACTGGAGACCCTGATCGCCAGCACGAGCCGCGCCGGCTCGCCGCAGCGCCAAGCCGCCCACCTCCTACCCTTCGCGAGCGTGGACGAGCTGCGGCGCATGGCCGCCGCGCTGGAGGACGCCCGCCGCTACCTGGACGGCTCGGTCGTCGGCTTCTTCGCCCGGCAGTTCGAGCGCTGCAAGGCCGACGACGGGGAAGCAGGCCCACTGCGGGTCTTACCGCTGGTGCTCGGCGTCCTTGGTGCGATCCAGCACCATGCCCATGACGTCCGCCCCCAAGTTCGGCGGGAGCTTCTGGCGGTCGGCGCAGACGGCGCGGAGTTCGCCGGCTGGCTGTACCGTGATCTCCACGACCCCGGCTCGGCCGCCTACTGGTACGACCGGGCGATGGAGTGGGCGCAGGAAGCCCAGGACGTCCCGATGCAGGCATACGTGCTGGTCAAGAAGTCACAGATGGCCTACGACGGCCGCGAACTGGCCCGCATGCTGAACCTGGCCGAAGCCGCCGGCCGGGCCTGCACGACGGCGCCGCCCGCAGTCCGGGCCGAGCAGTTGCAGCAGGAGGCGCTGGCCCTGGCCACCCAAGGCGAGTCGTTGGTCATCATCGAGCGCAAGCTGGAAGCTGCGCATCGGGCGCTGAACACTGGCGGTGACGCCGGAACTCACTTCACTGCCATCACGCTTCAGCTACGCGCCGCTGCCGTTTACACCGAAGCCAGTGTGCCCGACCGGGCCGCCGGGATCTTCGCCGACATCCTGGCTACAGACACCTTGTCGCGGCGGGATACGGGGTTGTTCAGTGCCCGGCGGGCAGCCGCCCTGGCCCTGAGCGGTCACCCCGACGAGGCCGCCGCTGTGGCTCTGGACGCCTTGCAGATCGCACGGGCCACCAACTCCGGACGTACCTCGGTCATCCTGGCGGACGTGGCGCAGAGCCTGACGCCGTGGCGGTCACGGCCGGGGCCGCGGGAGTTTCGGGAGGCAATGGGGGCGTAACGAGGCGCGCACGTCCCACTACCTGGGCGAGTTCGGTGGATGACTTCTGGTCAACAGCGCATACGGGCTGAATTCGAAGGATGCGGTGCACTAGCTCGCTTCATCAACGGACAACCAACCTGGCTATTGCTCGCATAGCGAAGCGGATCCGACACTCAGCGCATGGCCGGGTTTAGGTGTGGAGAGACCACCAAGCGTGGCACGAGTTGCAGAAATCGCGTCAAGGAGGCCGGACAGCCCTGTTGGTGTCACCCTTCGGGGTCAGTGGGTCAGGCTGGTGCGCGTCGCAGCACGACACGCATACCAACGGCGCATCGCCCAAGAGCCGCATCATCAGCGCCACGCCGCGTGGCTCCGTCGCCTCCGAGCCGTGAGGCACTTCGGGTGAGCTCCGCCGCCGAGACGGGCATCAGCCTGATCGCCGGCTCCAGTCCTCGGGAAGTCGTCATTGGGCGCGCGACCGAATACGTGAGCGACCAGACGTGGCAGCGGCTCACTCGTAGCTGGTCAGGACGCCGGTGCAGTGCCCTTGCCAAGCTGGCGCGGACCATCCTGGATGCGCAGGATCGGCTCCGCGAAGGGCTGGCTGAGGTCACTGACCGGACGCTTGAGCTGCTCAATCGGTCCTCGATCGAGCGGCAGTTCGCGGCAGAGCTGGTGAGGCGGCTACCGCTGCCGACGGTCGGCGAGAACTTGATCGCTACCGCCCGAGGGCTCCAGGTGACCGGCATCGTCGTTTGCGTGGCAGAAAGCCGGCCGCTGACGGAGTGCGCATGCTTCACCGACGTCATGCGCGTGGAGGGCCAGGACAAGGTCAAGTCCTTGATCACGGCCGGGATGGCGGACTGGGCGGGGTTGGGGACGATCGACACCCGCTGAGTGCCGTCGTCGTCCTGCTATCGAACCACACTAGGCCCGCGTACCGCCCATACCTCGGGTGCATAGCCCCATTCCCCCTCCGCGGTCACCGTTGCCACAGACGTCCCGGGCCGGGTCGAGCCGACTCCCCGGTCCGGGACGTCGCCACCTCGACGGGCTGGAGGAATGGGATGTCCATGACCACGTTCGGCTACATCCGGCTGGAAGACGACGACGAAGCCGAGGAAGACCGCCTCCACGACCTCCTCGTAGCCCATGCCGCGACCGAGGGACTGGCCTTGGCCGACGTCTACGTGGACCGGCACACGCCGCCGGCCCGCATCGTGTGCCCCGGACTGACCGAGCTGCTGGCGAGGCTTCAGCGCACCGAGGGAAGCGGCGTTCTGGTCGCCACGGCGGATCATCTCTCCACCCACCCGCCGGTGTGCGAGGCCATCGAGGTGGAGATCGGTAACGCTGGCGGCACGGTGCTCGTGGTGGAAGCCTCCGATGCCTCTTCCACTGGTTCGCGGACGTGAACAGCGCGATGACCACGGTTGATCGGGAGACGGCCGCCGTGGTGCCGACACATGTGGTGCGGCAGTTCGAGGCGGATCACGCGGCACCGGGCCTCGCGCGGCGGCATGTCACGGCGGTCTTGGAGGCGTGGGATCTGGCGGACTTGATCGATACGGCGGTCCTGCTTGCGTCCGAGTTGGTGACGAACGCCTGCCGCGCTTCGACTGGCCGGGCGGCCGTCATAGCCACCCGCATGACGCACACCGCCGCGGATCTGATCATCGAAGTCTGGGATGCCGATGCTTCGGCGCCCGTCCGCCGAGAGCCGGCCCTCGACGCCGAGGGCGGACGCGGCCTCCTCCTGGTGTCAGCCCTGAGCAGCCGCTGGGCCTTCTACCGTCCGGCCACCGGGGGCAAGGTCGTGTGGTCCAGCCTCGCCGTGCCGATACTTCCGGCGGCTGCCACTTCGTCTGCTTCCGAACTGCCTCGTCGGCGAGCACCCGCCGGCCCGCCAGCGCCGATCGAGATCTTCGACGATCTGGCTGTGCTGCAACGGGTCGCCGATGGCCTGCGGGCGCTGGGCTGGAACCTCCCGCCCGGTGATCCGCTCCGGTCGGAGCTGCCAGGCTGTAGCTCTGGTCAAGGCTGACCGTTCGCCAGAGGATGGCCGTGGCCGACCCCCCGCGACGCCAGAAGGAGTGCCATGCCCGTGCACGAGACCGTGACCTCGCTCCGCACGCTCGACGGGTTGCACCTCGCGGCGACCCTGGTGACGCCGGACGTGACCCCCGGACGCGCCGCGGTCCTGGTCCACGGTGGTGGCGTTACCCGCGAGGAGGGCGGCTTCTTCACCCGCTTGGCGGCCGGGTTGGCCGAGGCTGGCGTGGCATCACTGCGCTTCGACCTCCGCGGGCACGGGGAGAGCGAGGGGCGGCAGGAGGAGCTGACGCTGTCGTCCATCCTCAACGACATCCGGGTGGCCCTGGCCGGCGTCCGGGAAGCCACCGGAGCCAGCCACGTGAGCCTGCTCGGCGCGAGCTTCGGCGGCGGCATCTGCGGCTACTACGCGGCGAAGCGGCCGGCGGACGTTTCCCGGCTGGTGCTGCTTAACCCGCAGTTCAACTACAAGTGGCGCACGATTGACAGCCGGCCGTACTGGCACGACGACCACATCGACGACGAGGCCGCCCGGACGCTGGACGAGCAGGGCGCGATCACCTTCACGCCGACCCTCAAGCACGGCCGACCGATCCTCAACGAGGTCTTCTGGCTGCGGCCGGACGAGGCCATCTCGGAGATCGCCGCTCCCACGCTGCTCGTGCACGGCACGAAGGACACGTTGGTGCCCATCGAGTCGACGTACGCCGCCATGAAGAAGTTCACGGCCGAGCATCGGTTGGTGGAGGTCGAAGGCTCCCAGCACGGCTTCGCTGTTCACGACGATCCCCAGTACCTCCAGCCCCAGAGCCAGGAGTGGCAGGCGTTCGTGATCCGGACCGTAGCCGAATGGGTGACGCCCGCAGGTGCATAGGGTCGCCGATGGCGACCCCCTGGACTCCCTCAGTGTACGAGGGTCTATGATCACATACCGGTGGCAGCGCTCTGTCCGAGGAGCGTCTGCCGTATCGGGGGTATTGTGGGCGCCTTGGAATTTGCTTCTCGCGTGATCTCTTCACTGGCTTGGCCTTTCGCGGTCTGCGTTATCGCGTTGGCGATCCGCCGGCCTTTGATTCGACTGCTACCCAGGCTGTCAAACTTGAAGTATAAGGACCTAGAACTCGCCTTCCGTCAAGAATTGTCGAAAATTGACGAACAAGCACAGGCCGCGAACCCTGAACCCACCGTTGAGGGTGAGAGTAAATCCCCCGATCTTCTGGCTGAGGTCAGCGCCGTCGCCGAGGTCTCACCGGCTGCGGCTATTCCGCTAGCGTGGACAATTCTTGAGCGAGAGGTCACTTCCGCGCTGGAAAGATTGGGCATTCAGCCCGACAGGCGTACGATATTCGGCAATATTAGATCTTTGGAGCGCGCAGGGGTGATCAACCAGGACACGTTCCAGGTCCTCGATCGTTTGCGTAACCTGCGAAATGAAGTGGTTCACCCACGCGAGCCAGTGCGTTTGAGTACCACGGCCGCCCAGGAGTATGCGCGATTGACAGCTGATATGATCAACGTCCTGCGCCGAATACCGCCAACAACTGGCGCCGCATAACATTACGCGACTCTCCTGCTTCCGATCCCGCGCTCAGTAGTGCCAGACAGTCTGGAATCTGAGCAGTCCCTGCCGATGCGGCTCAGCTATGCGAAGCCTTGCGACATCCAACGCCAGGGAAATCCCCCGCCTGGCACCCGATCGGCCGGAGCCGTGTGTCGATCGACGAACACGTCGGCCAGTGCCAGGCCTTCAGCTGCCACATGGCTGCATAGCTGATCGCGCAGGTGATTTTCCTCGGCCTAGTCGTCCCCGCCCAAATGAATGTAGCCGTACACGGTCCCGAGCATCTGCCCCCGGCCCTGTTCCGACGGGTGATGCCCGGAGCGAAGAGTGGACTCGACCCGGCCCGGACCGCCCCTATCCACGTGAGGGATGAGCGCCACACCGCTTACGATCAGGTGCTTCGGAGGTTGCGATACGTTATTGGTTTGCACTTCCGGTCTCCAGGGAAGATGATCCTTGCTAGGTCGGCGGGCGACTTACTGCTGGTCAGCAAATACAGTGGAGTCCATGCAAGCCATAAGGTCGGTATCGATGCCGGCTTTCTTGAAGATCAGGAGCGCCAGGTGGCTGTGCGGCGTGCTTCGTTGGTATCGGGAGTTGCGGCCTCGCTGGCGTTCGCAACCACACTGGTGACCAGCACCGCTTCTCCGGCGGCTGCGTCCACCGGTCTGGTGTACACGGCAGTCGATGCTGATGGCGGCGTCTACTACCGCACCGGCCCGCGCTGGGACACCCCTAACAACAAGCCCGGGGTCGGCATTTTCACGGGCGACAGTATCGAACTCATCTGCGGTCAGTGGGGCGGCCCGGCTGGCCCGAACAATAACACGTGGTGGCACTACGTCCGCAATCTCAGTCGGCCGGATATTGGTAATGGCTGGGTGAGTGACCACAACCTCAATACGCCCAATGTAGCAGGGAATAAGACGCCTGGAGAGCCGGCGTGCTACGACCCGGGAGCCGCTGTTCAGTGGGCGCTTCTGCATGCGTATGACCCGCAACCTTTCGACGCAGCGTGTTCGTTCTTTGTCAGTGGCGCCCTTTGGTCTGGGGGTCTTTCTAAGACGGATTAGTGGACTGATGAGGGTGATGGGCATGGGTTCCTGAACCATCGGCCGGGAACAGCTGCTGCTACATCGGTCGAGCTCGTTTCATATCTGAAGAAGACCTACAATACTTCCTGGACTGATATTACGGCGAATTTGGCTTCGAACCGCGTTCCCCAAGCTCAACCCGGCGATATCATCGCCTATGACTGGGAAGGCGACTGGGATGGGAAGGGTGTTAATGGGCTCGATCACCTTGCACTCGTTGTAGGGATTAAGTCCGGCCAGTATCCCGAGGTCGCGGAATGGGAAACGGTGAACGCCAGTATTCCCGGAACGCATCCGGTGAACTCCTATCTCAAGCGAGGCTGGACTTGGTCCGAGAAGGATCATAGGTGGCTTCAGCTCGAGCACCCGAATATGCGTGTCTACCTGCTGCAAATCCACAACTAGCAGGAACTCTACGTGGCGGGCGGGACGGGCCTAGTACTTTACGACAGCCCGCCCCGTTCGTTATAATTGGCCGACATGAAAGACCGATTATCTGCCGGCTGGTTGCGCTGGCCAACAATACTGGGCACAGTGCTGCTTACGGCGACAGTCTGGTGGTTTTTTATCACCTGGTCGTCTAGGGCGAATGATGCGGCGGCAGCGAAGCCTGGTGTAGTAACATTCTCAAACTACTTCCGCTCAAATCCCTACTGCCTGGTTGATCCGACATGCGTCAATCCGCTTGTGACTGCCAACAGCGTGAATGGCGGATTTGCCCGTAGCGAATTCGCAGGAGAGCGGACATTAGGTCGGCTGGCCTGGGCCCCGAATTACTTCATATTTCTGACGTTGCTGGCAAGTGCGGCCGCGGCGGCTTCTCAGTTTTTGAAGGCTGAATCTTCCGCACGGGCTTTGCTGATGAAAATACTCATCTCCTGGAACGTGCTTGAGCATGCGCGCTGGTTCCTGTCGGTGGCCGCATCACTGCATTCCTCAACCCAGGAGATTGCCGTTCCTCTCGCCTTTCTTGTGCTGGCGCTGATCTCCACAGGGGCGATAGTCGGCATTGCTCGTTTCGTATCGCGGGAACGGCGCACGGGCAGCGGTCATAAAGCTCTACGGGTGTAGCGGTAGTTGGGCTGATCAGCCTTGGTCAGGTGACCGGTGCCCGCAGCTCTCGCACAAGCTCCGCCGGATCGATCTTCAGCGCCTCGGCCAGCTTCAGGATGTTGTGCAGCGAGATGTTCCGCTTGCCCCGCTCGACCTGGCCGACGAACGTCCAGTGCAGCCCACAGTCATCCGCCAGTTGCTCCTGGCTCTTGCCCAGCTCATGCCGCCGGGCGCGCACCCGTTCCCCGAACACCTGGGTGGCTGCGGACAGCGGAGGGGTCGCCATGACGACCCCAACCCCATATGTCTAGCGCCTCTGCGCCCAGAGAACATACATCCCATGCATATACGTCCCATGACTTCGCGCCTAGTCTGAGTGTGATCCGGCGTCCGGCCGGCGAGACTTGCGGGAGGTGATGATGATGGCGACTCGCGTGCGCGCCCGTGGCGGCGACGGCGGAGGCGGCGGGGGTACCGGCGGCTGAGGCACTCTCTGTCCGTCGTCCACGGCGCGGCATCTCCGTCTCCTCGGGGGTGCCGCGCCGTCCACGTTTCTGAGCAAGATCAGCAACGTGCTACACTGATCTTGTACCTATGTCGCCGCTCCAACGCCTCTACCGCACCAAGCTGACCCTCCTGGCCGTGATCCTCACGGCTCTCGGCGTCCTGCTCTTGGTGCTCGGCCAGCACGATGATCTGGCGACCGTCGCCCCATGGCTGGCCTGGTTGCCGCTCTCCGAACTCGGCTCGACCCTCTTCGGCAGCGGCCTGATCGTCGTGGCCTTTCAGTACATCGACGAACGGGATGCAGAAGAGCGGGCCAACGAACGTCTCCGGAAGGTGCTCAAGGAGGAGGCGCCAGCCATCCGCGACGCCGTGATCGACGGCTTCGCCTTCGCTCCGGATGCCTTGGTGGACGTGGCCTCTCCGGAGACCCTTGACCGGGTGGTTCGCAACACCCTGGCCATCCAGCTCGGCAACCAAGCCTTGGCCGATGATCTCTACTCCGACCTTCGTCACCAGGTCACAGCATCCACTGAGCGCCGCCAGGATATGCGGGTCACCGTCAACCTCGCGCCGTGGCCCAAGGGGCCGGCGTCCGGCGAGGGCAGCATGTTCGTGGCGACCATCCGCAGGGAGTACCGCGTCACGCTGACCGAGGCAACCCGCCGCTTCGCCTGTACCTCCGACCCGGACGAGTACCGCAAGCTGCTCCTCGACCCTACGAACGCCGAAGCCTGGTACTTCGAGCCGGTTGCCGGCATCGACGCTGCCTCACCCGACGCCTTCGAGCTGCTTCAGTTCACTGTGGACGGTCGGCCGCGGCCGACCCGCCGGAGCAAACGCTCCGGCGGTCAGTCCTTCACCGTGACCTTGGACGTCGAGCCCGGCTCCCCACGTGAAGTGAAGATCGTCTACACCTACCGTGTCCTGGTCCAGCAGCACGGCCACCTGCTCTACCTGGACTTCGGCGCACCCTGCAAGGGCGTCGATGTCGACTTCAGCTACGGAGGCTGTGGCATCCGGCACGTGAACGTCCTGGACTTCATCGCTGGCTCCCAGCCCACGCGCGTGTCCCGGAGCCCGGAGGGCGTCGCTCCTCCCACGGTCGGCGTCCGCTACGACGGCTGGGTATTCCCGAAGAGCGGGGTGGCGTTCTCCTGGGTGCTTGATCGGGAGCTTGGATCGTTATAGCGAACTCGATAACGTAGTCGGGAAAGGCTGTCCAGTCGATTACTATTGATCTAGGTAGCCTCCCGCTCGTAATAGCAGTTCGGCCCTCAGTGA
>NZ_CDWWXA010000043.1:0-35220 GCF_977971845.1 Frankia sp. CeCAU1
CCACCGGAGCTCCGGCATCCGCCGGATCCCCCGCCGTCGCCCCCCGACCGGACCGTCCCGCCGACCGCGATCACCCGGGAGCCTGACCGTGTTGCGCACCATGCTCACCGCCAAGATCCACCGTGCCACGGTCACCCAGGCCGATCTGCACTACGTGGGCTCCGTGACGATCGACGCGGACCTGCTGGCCGCAGCCGACCTGCTGCCTGGCGAGCAGGTCACGATCGTCGACATCAACAACGGCGCCCGGCTGGAGACGTACGCCATCGCGGGACCAGCGGGAAGCGGGATCATCGGTATCAACGGTGCCGCGGCGCGCCTGGTCCAGCCGGGCGACCTAGTGATCATCATTGCGTACGGGCTCATGGACGACGCCGAGGCGCGCCGGCACGTCCCGAAGGTGCTGTTCGTCGACGCGGCAAACCGGATCATCGGGCACGGCGACGACCCGGCCGAACCGCTCCCCGGCGACCCGTCGAGCCTGCGTGGCGACATCCCGGTCGACATCCCGGTACCCGCGGCCGCGACGGCGGTCCGATCGGCCGTGGCTACGCAGTGACCGTGCTACCTTGCCGGCTCGGCGCGCCCCGCCCGGGATGGATGCGCGCCGCGGACGTCGTCGTCATCGGTTCGGGCATCGCCGGGCTCACGACGGTCCTGCACCTGCGCCGGGCGCTGCCCGCCGCCCGGGTGCTGCTGGTGACCAAGGCGCACCTCGACGCCGGGTCGACCCGGTGGGCGCAGGGTGGGATCGCCGCCGCGCTCGCTGCGGAGGACTCGCCCAATGATCATCTTGCCGACACCCTGGTCGCCGGCGTCGGGCTGTGCGACGAGGAGGCAGCCCGAGTGCTGGTCCGCGACGGACCGGCGCGGGTGCGTGAGCTCGCCGAGCTCGGCGCCCGGTTCGATCGGACCACCGACGGCTCGTTCGCCCTCACTCGGGAGGGCGGCCATCTGCGCAACCGCATCATCCATGCGGGTGGGGACGCCACCGGCCTGGAGGTGGAACGCGCCCTGATCACCGCCGTCCGGGCCGATGAGAGCGTCGAGGTCATCGAACACGCCCTGGTCCTCGACCTGCTGCTCGACTCCGACGGCCGGGCCGCCGGCGCCACCCTGCACGTGCTGGGGGAGGGCAGCCGGGACGGCGTCGGCGCGGTGACGGCGGGCGCGGTGGTCCTGGCGACCGGCGGGATGGGACAGATCTTCGCGTCGACGACCAATCCCGGCGTCTCCACCGGGGACGGGGTGGCGCTGGCTCTGCGCGCGGGCGCCGTCGTCGCGGACCTGGAGTTCGTCCAGTTCCACCCGACCGCCCTGTGGCTACCCCCGTCGTCCAGGCCGGACGCCGTCGCCGAACTGCTCGGGGGCCAGCAGCCACTGGTCAGCGAGGCCATGCGGGGGGAGGGTGCCGTTCTCGTCGACGCGGCCGGCGAACGGGTGATGGCGGGCGTCCATCGGCTGGCCGACCTCGCTCCGCGCGACGTCGTCGCCAAGCAGATGTCGCAGGTCATGGCGGCCCAGGGGGTCGATCACCTGTTCCTGGACGCCCGGGGGCTGGGCGCGGCGACCATCGAGCGGCGGTTTCCCTCGATCACCGCGCGCTGCCGGTCCGCCGGCATCGATCCGGTCGTCAGGCCGATCCCCGTCGCGCCGGCCGCCCACTACGCCAGCGGCGGGGTGCGCACGGATCTGTGGGGCCGCACGAGCGTGGCCGGCCTGTACGCCTGCGGGGAGGTGGCCTGCACCGGGGTGCACGGCGCCAACCGGCTCGCGTCGAACAGCCTGCTGGAGGGGCTGGTCTTCGCCGCACGCATCGCGGAGCACCTGGCCGGCACAGCGCCCGGCTGCCGGCACCGCGCCGCCATCCCCGCCGCGCCGGTGGTCGGTCGCGGCAGTGGTCTGACCGACCCCGCCGAACGCGCGGAGCTCGCGCGCGCGATGACCGACGGTGCCGGGGTGCTGCGCAGCGCGGACAGCCTGCGGGCGACGGCGAAGGTACTGGCCGGTCTCGGGGACCTGCGGGTCAGCGGGGCGACGGTCACGGCCGGGCCGCCGGCCTGGGAGATGACCAACCTGCGCACGGTTGCGACGGCCCTCGTCGTCGCCGCCGCCAGCCGGACGGAGACCCGCGGGTCCCATTGGCGAGAGGACTTCGGTGAGCAGGACGACGAACACTGGCTCGGCCGGATCCTCACCCGGCTCAATCCAGAAGGGGAACTGATCGTGGACGTCGAGCCCATGCGCGGCTCGCGGTGAGCGGTTCCGCGCCCGGCTCCGTCTGCGGGCCCGGTTCCGTCGGCGTGCCCGGCGGACGGCTCTCACCCGCCACCCGCAGTGCCCTCGCCTCGGCCGGCCTCGACCCGGACGGGGTGGTGGTCCTGGTCGGCCGCGCGCTCGTGGAGGACCTCCCGGTCTGGGAGGAGAACGAGGTGACCGGCCAGATCGGCGCGGTCGACGCGACCTCCGAGGCGACGGTCGACCCCGCTCTCGTCGGGCACGGCGCCATCGTCTCGCGGGCCGCGGGCGTCGTCGCCGGCCTGCCGGTCGCCGCCGCCGTCTTCGAGAGCCTGCTCGGGCCGGCCGCAACCGTCACCCTGACCGCTCGCGACGGCGACCCTGTCCCGCCGGGTACCACGGTGGCCTACGTCAACGGGCCGGTCCGCGGCCTGCTCACCGCCGAACGTACCGCGCTGAACCTGCTGTGCCACCTGTCCGGGATCGCCACCCTGACGCGGGCCTGGGTCGACGCGGTCGCCGGCACCGGCGCGATGATCCGCGACACCCGCAAGACGCTACCCGGCCTGCGCGCGCTGGAGAAGTACGCGGTGCGCTGCGGGGGCGGGGTGAACCACCGCATGTCGTTGACGGACGCAGCCCTGATCAAGGACAACCACGTGGTCGCGGCGGGCGGCGTGGCGGCGGCGTTCGCCGCGGTGCGGGCACGGTTCCCCGGGCTGCCCGTCGAGGTCGAATGCGACACCGTCGACCAGGTCGCGGAGGCCGTCGATGCCGGATGTGATCTCATCCTCTGCGACAATATGTCGCTGGCGGACCTGCGGGCCGCGGTCCAGCTCGCCCGTCCGGCCGGGGTGCGGCTCGAGGCGAGTGGCGGCCTGACCCTGCAAACGGCGGCGGCGGTGGCAGCCGTCGGCGTCGACTATCTCGCCGTCGGCGCCCTGACCCATTCGGCGCCCGCTCTCGACCTCGGCCTCGATCTCGCCCTGGACCCCGATCATCGCCCGGGATCGGCCACCGCGGGCCCACCGATCGAGGATCTGATCGTGGAGGAATCCTGATGCTGCTCGCCATCGACGTCGGTAACACCAACACCGTCGTCGGCGTGTTCGAGGGTGAACACCTCGCCGACTCCTGGCGGGTGCGCACCGACCCGCAGGCGACCGCGGACGAACTGGTGCTGCTCTACCGCGGCCTTCTCGGCGAGTACCAGGTCACCGGTGTCTCGATCTGCTCAACCGTTCCCGCCGCGCTTCGAGCGCTGCGCCGGATGGTGGTCCGGGCCTTCCACGACATCCCGGTCGTCATCGTCGAACCGGGGACGCGGACCGGGGTTCCCATCCTCATCGACAATCCGAAGGAAGCCGGCGCGGACCGCATCATGAACACACTCGCCGCGCACCACCTCTACGGCGGGCCGGCGATCGTCGTCGACTTCGGCACCTCGACGAACCTGGACATCGTCTCGGCACGCGGCGAGTTCATCGGCGGAATCTTCGCACCGGGCATCGAGATCGCGCTGGACGCACTCGCGTCCCGGGCGGCCCAGCTCCGTAAGGTGGAACTGGTCGCGCCACGTTCCGTCATCGGCAAGAGCACGGTCGAGGCACTCCAGTCTGGCATGATCTACGGCGTCGCCGGCCAGGTGGACGGCCTGGTACGCCGCATCCGGGCCGAGCTGGACACGGATGCGGTGGCGATCGCCACCGGGGGTCTCGCGTCCGTGGTCATCAGGGAAAGTGAGAACCTTGACCGTCACGAGCCCCATCTGACACTCATCGGCCTGCGTCTCGTCTTCGAGAAGAATATCTGATCCGATCCCGACCGGGCTCGTTCGGGCTCGTTCGGGCTGCCTTACGGCGACCAGGATAATTATGACGATCGTGCATCTCCGGGGCTTCGGCCGGTCCAGTGGATTAGGAAACCGACTCTGCCGAGCGGCAGCCACCGGCTTCGACGGACCGCCCTCCCGCGACTCGGTTACGATTCCGTGCCATGCGGGACCGAATCTCGGGAACACAACCCGGCGTATCGTCACATCCCGGCAGCGGATACTTCACTCATCCCTTTCTTGTCACCGCGATGGCAGCATTCTTGTTCGCCGCGGTTCCGATTACATACGGTTGGAATGATCCGGCTTCGGCCGGTCCGCAGCCCCGTACCCTGGCCGTGCTGGGCGACTCCTACTCCTCGGGAGAGGGCAATCCCCCCTTCGACTCGCCGGCCCCCCGGTGCCGGCGGAGCAGCCAGGCCTGGCCACGACTACTGGGCGGTATGGGATCGGGGGTCACCGTCTCGCTGTTCGCCGCGTGTTCCGGAGCCACCACCGGCGCCCTACACGAGTCATTCAAGGGCGAGAAACCCCAGCTGGCCCAGCTACGTGCACTGGGCCGGGCCCCGGACGTCGTCACCATCACCATCGGCGGCAACGATGCCGGATTCGGCAGAGTCATCTTCAGTTGTTATGCGTGGAGATGCTTCTGGGATGGCAACGACCGCCGCGAGCGCGATCTTGTCACCAAGGAACTCCCGGGTGTCCTGAGCGCCAACTACACGGCGGTGAAGGCCGCCGCCCCGCATTCGCGGATCATCGTGGTCGGCTATCCCTACATATTTCCGGACAACCAGCTCAACAACATCTGTACCTGGCTGACCAACAGGGAACGTCGACAGCTGACGAGGCTGAACAGACAGCTCGACCGGGTCATCAGAAAAGCCGCGTCGGATGCGGGAGTGGAGTTCGTCTCGACGGATCGGGCGCTACGCGGTCACGAAATCTGCACACCGGACCCGTGGGTGGCTCCGGTCAATCTGTTCGGACCGACACGTGAGCTGAGCGCGCACCCCACCATGCACGGGCAGCAGGCCATCGCCGAGGCCGTCCAGCGCCATCTCGCCATGGACAGCTGGTGACGCGGGCCGACCAGCCCGGCAACCACGCGATGTCGACCAACTCATGATGCCGACCCGATGACTCGTGGGCATAGCACTGATGGCGACTCCAGTTGACGTCAGACATGAAGTTAGGCTTACTTAAAGTCATGCTCATGCTCATGCTCACGCCACTCCGCGGGAGATCCCGCACCCTGGCACAGCTACGCCCGGCCCAGCCGCGACACACCTCCCGGTCCCGGCAATGAAGCGGTCGGTGAACGAACGCCGCACCGGCTCGGCGGCGTCCCCGGCGGCGCCTTCCAGGGAGGTGGCCCCCGAGGGGACGGCGCCGGAATTCTCCGGGGGTACCGTTCAGTGCGCCGAACCGCCGTTCGAGGCGAGCCTGCGGGACCTCGCCGAGGTGCTGGAGCCACGCGGTGTGCAGTTCGGGATGCCGGACGGCCCGGGCTGGGCCGACTGTGCCTTCCTGACCGGGCCAGCAGGCGTGGCCGAGGCCTTGGCCCGGGTGGGCGACACGCACGGCGCCAGCCCGGAGGTCGCCGCGAGCTACCTGGCGAACTGGTACTCGGCGAACGTCGCAGCCCCGGCCATTGCCTGTTTCGTCCTCCTGCACCGGGTGCCGGCCCTGGCCCCGGCGACGATGTCCCTGCGCGTCCTCGACGGCGGCTGGTTCGACCAGACCGCGTTCCACCGACCGGCCATGACCGTCCTGGCGGATGACCCGATCGCGGGGGGCGCCACCGCCGGAGACGGGATGAATGCCCGGATCGGCGTGGTCGGGGACGTCGCCGCGTTGCGCGGTCGCCTGGTCGAGGAGGTGCTCGCGCATCTCCAACCGTTCGTCGAGGAGCTACGGGGACGGGTCCGGCTCGGCCTTCCGGCGCTGTGGGGGGCGGTAGCCGCGCAGTGCGCCCGCGCCTTCCTGCTGACCGAGCGCGCGACCGGCGATCCCCACCTCGGCCGAGTGGAGGCCGACGCCTTCTTCTCCCGGGCCACACCCACCATCCGGGCCCGGCCCCGTTGGCACGAGTTCGTCCACCACGGCCGGCGGTACACCGGCATACGCCGTGGGTCGTGCTGCCTGGCCTACCGGCTTGGTGACGGCTACTGCACCTCATGTCCCTTTACTGGTGACCAGGATCGCGAGGAACGGCTGCGCGCCTGGATCGACACGCAGGGCAATGGAGGCCTTGCGGTCTGAGAGTCACCCGAAGCGCAGCCCGAGTATGCGCACGTAAAGTAGTTACTCGCGAGATGCAAGCAAGATCTGTCGCTGAAACCCCCAGGGCGACGACAATGAGTAATGTTGACAACGCAAAACGATATACATGTGAGTTGAATCACAACAAGATGCACCTCCTCATCCACTACCGTCGGTAGCATCGGTGAGGAGGCTCACCGAGGTGGGACGCACCGCCTGGCGCGTCCCACCGCACCGTAGGTCCGACCGGAGACGTCGCGAAGCGGGCGGCGTCGTTCTGCTCTTGGCGGAACGACGTGACGGAGTCATGGCTGGTCGGCCACGGTTGCATTAGACGTCTCCGCTGGACGGCCGGTACCTGCGCCGGTCCGCCGCCCACGACGATGTGGGCGGTGCCGGCGGGTAGGTTTCTGTTCGATGCGTGAGGACATGCCTCGGCGGAGCTAGCATGCGGATACCGGCTGTCGTGTGGTCGGTCGCAGCTCGAAGGAGCGCACATGTTCGAGAGATTCACCGACCGGGCACGTCGGGTCGTCGTCCTGGCCCAAGAAGAGGCCAGGATGCTCAACCACAACTACATCGGGACCGAGCACATCCTGCTCGGCCTGATCCACGAGGGCGAGGGCGTCGCCGCCAAGGCCCTCGAGTCCCTCGGCATCTCCCTTGAGGGTGTGCGGTCACAGGTCGAAGAGATCATCGGCCAGGGGCAGCAGGCACCGAGCGGGCACATCCCGTTCACGCCGCGCGCGAAGAAGGTCCTGGAGCTGTCGCTTCGGGAGGCGCTGCAGCTCGGTCACAACTACATCGGCACCGAGCACATCCTGTTGGGCCTGATCCGCGAGGGCGAGGGTGTCGCCGCCCAGGTGCTCGTCAAGCTGGGTGCGGACCTCAACCGGGTGCGGCAGCAGGTCATCCAGCTGCTGTCCGGTTACCAGGGCAAGGGCGAGACCGCCACGTCCGGCGCGCCCGCCGAGGGGACCCCGTCCACCTCCCTGGTGCTCGACCAGTTCGGCCGCAACCTCACCGCGGCCGCGCGCGAGTCCAAGCTCGACCCGGTCATCGGGCGCGAGAAGGAGATCGAGCGCGTCATGCAGGTGCTGTCGCGCCGCACCAAGAACAACCCCGTCCTCATCGGCGAGCCCGGCGTCGGCAAGACCGCCGTGGTCGAGGGGCTGGCGCAGGCGATCATCAAGGGCGAGGTGCCCGAGACCCTGAAGGACAAGCAGCTCTACACCCTCGACCTCGGCGCTCTGGTCGCCGGTTCCCGCTACCGCGGTGACTTCGAGGAACGGCTGAAGAAGGTCCTCAAGGAGATCCGGACCCGCGGCGACATCATCCTGTTCATCGACGAGCTGCACACGTTGGTCGGCGCGGGCGCGGCCGAGGGCGCCATCGACGCGGCGTCGATCCTCAAGCCGATGCTGGCGCGCGGTGAGCTGCAGACGATCGGCGCGACCACGCTCGACGAGTACCGCAAGCACCTGGAGAAGGACGCCGCTCTTGAACGGCGGTTCCAGCCGATCCAGGTCGCGGAGCCGTCGGTGGCGCACACCATCGAGATCCTGAAGGGTCTGCGTGACCGGTACGAGGCGCACCACCGGGTCTCGATCACCGATGCCGCCCTGGTGGCGGCGGCCTCGCTGGCCGACCGGTACATCTCCGACCGGTTCCTGCCGGACAAGGCGATCGACCTGATCGACGAGGCCGGGTCCCGGATGCGCATCCGCCGGATGACCGCTCCGCCGGACCTGCGCGAGTTCGACGAGCGCATCGCCGCCGTCCGCCGGGACAAGGAGTCCGCGATCGACGCGCAGGACTTCGAGAAGGCCGCGTCGCTGCGCGACAAGGAGAAGACCCTGCTGGCCGAGAAGGCCAAGCGGGAGAAGGAGTGGAAGGCCGGCGACATGGACGTCGTCGCCGAGGTGGGCGACGAGGAGATCGCCGAGGTCCTCGCGATCTGGACGGGCATCCCGGTCTTCAAGCTCACCGAGGAGGAGACCGCGCGCCTGCTGCGCATGGAGGACGAGCTGCACAAGCGCGTCATCGGCCAGCAGCAGGCCATCAAGGCCGTCTCCCAGGCGATCCGACGCACCCGCGCCGGGCTGAAGGACCCGAAGCGCCCCGGCGGCTCGTTCATCTTCGCCGGCCCGTCCGGTGTCGGTAAGACCGAGCTGTCGAAGACTCTCGCCGAGTTCCTCTTCGGCGACGAGGACGCGCTCATCCAGCTCGACATGTCCGAGTACATGGAGAAGCACACCGTCTCGCGGCTGGTGGGCTCCCCGCCCGGCTACGTCGGCTACGAGGAGGGCGGCCAGCTCACCGAACGGGTCCGGCGCAAGCCGTTCTCGGTGGTGCTGTTCGACGAGGTCGAGAAGGCCCACCCCGACGTCTTCAACACGCTGCTGCAGATCCTGGAGGATGGTCGCCTGACCGACTCCCAGGGCCGGCTGGTCGACTTCAAGAACACCGTCCTGATCATGACGTCGAACCTGGGCACCCGGGACATCTCCAAGGGTCCCGGCATCGGGTTCGCCACCGGTCAGGGCGCCGTCGACTACGAGCGGATGAAGTCGAAGGTCCAGGACGAGCTCAAGCAGCACTTCCGGCCCGAGTTCCTCAACCGGATCGACGACATCATCGTCTTCCACCAGCTCTCCGAGAACGAGATCATCCAGATCGTCGATCTCATGCTGGCCCGGGTGGACGCGCAGCTGAAGAACAAGGACATGGCCCTCGAGTTGACGTCGGCCGCCAAGGCGCTTCTGGCGAAGAAGGGGTACGATCCGGTGCTGGGCGCCCGGCCACTGCGCCGGACGATCCAGCGGGAGATCGAGGACGTCCTGTCCGAGAAGATCCTCTACGGCACGCTCAAGCCGGGCGAGATCGTCGTCGGGGATGTCGAAGGCGACGGTGACGAGGCGAAGTTCGTCTTCCGCGGCGAGACGAAGCCGAACCAGGTGCCCGATGCCCCGCCGGTCGATCTGGCCAAGTCCAGCGAGTAGGCGGTCGGGAATTCCGTGCCGCCTCCCGGGAGGCGGCCGGTCCGGTGACCCGGCGAGGGCCGGGCGCGATGGCCGGAGTAGCCCCGCGGCTGCTCCGGCCATCGCAGTCTCGGCCGCGTAGCCGGGCTGGTCGCTCCAGAGCTGGAACACGTTCGTTCTCTCACACATCGCTCGGCCGCACCGCTCGATCGGCGACCGGTAACGGAATATGGGAAAATGTCAGCCATCGGGTAACCATCTTGCCGGCCGGGGCACCCGGCGAGATCGGGTCCGGTTGCCGGCGCAGGCACGAGCACAGGCACAACTTCATCGCCCCGAGGACGATTCGGACTGCTGGTTCGGCGAACGGGAGAGCTCCGCTGGTGACTGGTAGTCCCGACGTCGCGCTCGGCGTTCACCTGACTTTCGGCTCCGATCCGGCCACGTCCATGGTCGTCTCGTGGCTGACCCGAACGGCCGTCCCTCGGCCCCAGGTACGGTTCGGTCCGGCGGCTGGCGGGTCTACCCGCTCGGTGACCGCGCTCACCCGTTCCTACACGGACGCCCTGACGAACGAGGTGGTCTTCGCCCACCATGCGCACCTGTCCGGACTCCTGCCGGCTGCCGACTACCGCTATGACGTGGGTCATGATGGGCGCTGGGGCTTGGCCCACGGGTCGTTCCGCACGGCTCCGCGGCATCGGGCCGCCTTCAGCTTCACCTGCTTCGGCGACCAGGGCACCGACGAGCCGCACGACCCGTACGGCTCGGCCGCGTCACGCCACGTGATAACCGGAGTGGAACGCCTCGCGCCGCTGTTCAACCTCGCGAACGGTGACCTGTCGTACGCCAACCAGCGCACGGATCCGGTTCGCGCCTGGTTCGACTGGTTCGCGATGATCAGCGCCTCCGCCCGGTTCCGGCCGTGGATGCCCTGCAACGGCAACCATGAGACCGAGCGGGGCAACGGAGCTCTGGGGCTCGCAGCCTACCAGACCTACTTCGCCCTTCCCCAGCACGACGAGGAGGCCTACCTCGCCGGGCTCTGGTACGCGTTCACCGTCGGCGGCGTGCGGTTCGTCATGCTCAGCGCCGCCGACGTCTGCTATCAGGACAGCGGGCGAGTCTACCTCCATGGGTACAGCGCCGGCCGGCAGACCTCCTGGTTGAGACAGACCCTCAAACAGGCCCGCGCCGATCCCGGTATCGACTGGATCGTCGTCGGCATGCACCACGCCGCGGTGTCGACCGCGGCGGAGCACAACGGCGCCGACCTCGGTATCCGGGAGGAATGGCTGCCATTGTTCGACACCTACGAGGTGGATCTGGTGCTCTGCGGCCACGAGCACCACTACGAGCGCACTCATCCGCTGCGCGGGGTCGTGCCGGACAGCGCGACCCGGACTCCCCGCCCGGTCCCCGGCGCGACGACGCCCGCCCGGAAGACCGCTGACGGAGCGGGCGCCGCGGCCGGTGACGGGGCCGGTGACCTGCTCGACACCTCGGCGGGCACCGTTCACCTGCTCGTGGGCACCGGAGGATCCTCGTCGCCGTCCGCGCACGCACTGTTCGATCCACCCGCCTGCTGGGTCATCGTCGGCGTGCACGAACAGGATCCCGGCCGGGGGCATCGCCAATCGGTCCGGGCGAGAGAGGACGCGCCCTGGCTCGCCTTCCGGGCGCCGGAGCATCCGTATGCCTTCGCGGCTTTCGAGGTGGATCCAGGTGAACCGGGCGGCTCGACGAGCATCCGGGTGACCGTGTACGACTCCAGTGCACCGGCGCCGGTCCCGTTCGACCGGTTCACCCTCGTCCGGCCACGCGCCGACGCGGCCGTGCCCACCACCTGACCGGCCACCCGACCGAGAAGCCGTCGGACGGTGCGAAGCGGGCCGGTTCTGATCACCCTTCCGGCGGGAGCTCAGGAATCGTGCCACGACCATGACAACCTCGATCTCGACCGAAGACCGTTCACCGATCGCATCGTGTGACGGTATTCAACGTCAGATCCGCCCCCAGGATAGCGTCACTCGCTGTGAGATCCGTCGGATCATTGGCGCCGGAACCACCGCCGCTGCACCGATCAGCTCGATGGATCCCGCCAATTCCGCGAACAAACCGCGCCCGCGCGGTGGCGGGCACGTCCGGGACGACGAACGAGCCGAATAACATCACGTCAACATCATGGATACAACGGCGACCCACCATGCGACGAAAAGACGACCGCGGAAGTTCACCGGCGGCGCGGCAGCGGGCACTACAGAACTTCGTCGGGGGTACGACCCTGGGCCCGGTTGCCGATCCTTCCTCGGGCGGGAGCGACGGCACACCCCATGGAAGGATCGCAACCGACGGGCCGGCAGCGATCGCAAGGCCGATTTTTCAGGACTCCTCTGGACATCCACCAGGCGCCAGGAATATTTTTCCGCCAGCACGCCACAATTCACCGGGATAGCACGATCAATGCCCGGCTGAGGGACCGCCGTCTGGGGGGCGACCATTGGCTGAGAAGCAGCGAGCGGCCAGGGGGCTCCTGTCCTCAGGCCCACCCACTATGACCAGGATTTTCGGGCGGGACCAACATTACGCGGCCCGGTATTACGGCCCCCGGAAGAAAGTATCACCGGCAGGTGCGAGCGGATTTGAGGACACCCGGGAAGGCGTCGCCGCCGGATCCGTCGTCCTCGGCGCTTGTCGCGGCTGGCACGTTCAGCGACGCCGCCGGGTCCGGCGGAACGGGTGTCTACCGTGATCGATCACCTGGGGACGTCGATGGCGCGGTCCGGCCGGGCGGCGGAGGCAACGCGGCTCGACCAGATGATCTATGCCTGGCCGCGCCGAAGCAGGACGGGCGGCGAAGGTTACCTCCCGACGGCGAGCTCCCTGGGCTCCACGGTGACCAGGTCCTGGAGCGGGCTTCTCGCCGGCGAGGTCGAGCTCGACGAGAGCCGGGTCCCCCACCCACCGTCGGCGCTCGCCTACCTCATCCGATCTCCGGATCATCCCGAGGCGCCGGATCATCTCACGGCGAGGGATCCGCACCGCATCCCGGAAGCAGCGCTCGTGCACCGGATCCGGATCCCGGAACACGGCGGCGACGGCCGGGCCCGGCTGCGTGCCCACATCCTGATCGGCCGGGCGGACTATCTGACCGAACGGGTGGGGCTCGCGTTGTACGCGGCGGGTGGGGTCGTGGTGGGGAACTCCCGCACCATCCCGCGGCTGGCTCCCCTGCACCTGCGCGACCTCACCGCACGCCGACGGACGGGCGAGCGGACCCTGCGCCAGTCGGCGCGCGCGGGAGTGCGGCGCGATCGGCTCGTCACGCTCATCGCGACGGTACTGGCATGGTCGCGGGCCGAGCGTCCCTTCGTGGTGGCCAACACTGGTTCGGATGAGGCGCTCATGCTGATGTGGGCCCTGGTGGAGATCCTCGAAGGCGTTCTGCCCTACCGGCTGACCTTCTCCACGCATGCGACCACCGTCCCTTCAGGCGCCGCCCCCTCGGGCGCGCGGCACACCGACGAGCCAGGCCCGCGGTTCCTGTTCGTCCCGTTCGAACCAGAGTGTGCCGGTAATGGGGAGCCCGCCGCGATCCACGTGGATCCGCGGGTCGGGCCGGACGCTCCACCGATCATGACCGCCGCCGCCCGGCTGCTCGTGGACCTCCACGGCCGCGGTGGGATGCGGGGAATCGGCGACCTGCTGGCCCTGGTCGGTGACGAGATGTTCGATCCGAGCCGGCCGGAAGCCTGGTGCCGGCGGGTGATGGGGAACGGGGTCGAGAGGACCACCGCGCCGCCGCCCGGCGGCGACCTGGCCACCATCGCGGATACCGCGGGTGCTCCGCGCGCGGGCTCCCCGGATACCGCGAGTGGTTCGGGTACGTCGGGTCCCCCGGATCCGGCACCCCTCTCGACCACGACCGATGCCGTCGGCCTGGGACACGCGACGGCCCCGGCCGCGCCGGGCGATCCGGCACCGGCAGCGACGGCAGGCGCCGGAGCGCTCGCCGTCCGCGAACACCTCCGCGAACGGTACGAACGCCTGCGGGCTTCGAACTGGTCGAGCTCCGCCGAACAGGGCACGGCCGCGGACCCCGTGCGCCGTCTTTTCACCGCCCTCATCGAACCGGTCGGTCTGCCGGCGGACCTGGCGAGCGTGGAGCGACTGCGCGGTCAGTTGCGCCGGGTCGCGGGGCTGCTGGCCGGCCCCGTCGCCGGCCCGGGCGGCGGGCTCGTGCCAGCGGCCCGGGCAACGGACCCCGGGCCCCGGGAACGGTTGCGCGAGGAGATCGTCGGCGTCATTCTGGGCCGGCTGCGGGAGGAGGAGCCGCCCGGCCGGATGATCGACAAGATCTCCAACGCGGTCGCCGAGGAGCAGCGCCAGGTCGAAGGAACAATCTCCGCCCTCGCGGACGAACTCGCCGCGTTGCGGCTTCCTTCGCCCGCACAGGTTCACGACGAGCCACCGCACCGGGACGAGCCACCGCACCGGGACGAGCCACTGCGCCAGGCAGTCCCGCTGCTCGCGGTCGCCCTAGAGTCGATCTTCTCGGGATACCGGATGACCTCCGCGCGCGACAACGCGATCCGGCTGGCCACGGAGACCGTCGAGGCGCTGCGCGCCGCCCGACCGGACCACCTGTCGGCGTCGCCTACCGGTGCTTCCCGACCCGCCCGACTCGCCGTCACCGTGCGCCGCGTCCCCCGACCTGCCACGCCGCCGCCCGCCACACCGGAATCGGCCACCGCGCAGCCAACCGATCCGGGCTCAGAGGAACGGCGGCACCTGAAACGGCTGGAACGGGACGCGGGGAACGCCGTCATCCGACACGTCGCGGAGGCGTATCGGCAGGAGTGGTCGTACTGGGACGATCGTCTGCACCCGATCGACCGGCTGCTCGCCGCGTTGGGCGTCCCGCTGGGCATCTCCCTCAACGACGCGGCGTACGACCCTCTCGTCGATCCGCTCAAGTCACCCACCGAACTCCGCGAGCTCGCCGCGCTACGTGGCCTGCTGCACTGCACCCTGCCGCAGCGCGGCGAGCCCGCCCGGTCTCCTCTCGGAACGGTCTCTCCACGCCCCCCCGGCCGCCGTACCGATGTCCTGGCCCGCGCCGCGAGCGACGTCACTCAGGCCATCACCCGACGGCTGGCCCCGGACGCCTACCAGAGCGACCACGACCGCGCCGCCTACATCGACGCGGTGCACCGCGCGGTGACGACGATGCAGCGCGAAGTCGTAGAGATGTTGACCCGGCTGGTCGCGGGGCTCGCCGCGCTCGCGATCCCGGCGGCCGCGGTAGACCCCGCCGTCTGGGCCGGGCGCCGCATCGATCTGATCCATCAGACGCTGCGGGCCCTCTTCGACCTGTTCGGCCTGCCCGAGGGTTTCGAATTCGCCAGAGCCCTGGCAGACGAGGTGGTGACAGGCGCCGCGCCGACGGGTGGCGGGTCACGGTGGCCCCCGGAGCCGGCCGCGGCGAAAGTCGTGCGTCTGCTGCGCGAAACCCATGCCCGGGGAGCCGATGCGTTCCGGCTGCTCGTTCTCTACGCCCCGGGATGGCATACCGCCGAGGACATCCGCGATGACATCGCCTACGCGGGGGCCTCCCCGGTCGGGCCACCCGGCCGGCCCGCGTCGCGGGCACATGAGGCGGAGGTACTCGGAGCCGGTGCGCGCCCGTATTTCGAGCGGTTGGTCGCGGTCGAGGCCGCGTCGGGCCGAGGCGACGGGCCGCTGATGCAGACCGTGCGGCGCATCGCCGGCCTCTACCTGCCCGGCGCGTCCCACGAACCCGGTCCGCCAGGAGCGCCAGGAGCGCCAGGAGCGCCAGGAGCATTCGAGAACGATCTACGTGTCCTGGGTGCGGAGCTCGCCGCCCGCATTCCGCCGACCTGGCCGGATGGTCCCGATCCGGCGATCGCCTTCCTCCGAGCCTGCCAGCTTGGCCAGCCGAACGCGGCCCGCGTCTTCGGGCTGTTGGTCCGACATGTTCCGAACTGGGACGATGCCTGGGATCTGCACGAGGTCATCCGCCGGGACGGTGCCCCGGGCCAGGAAACCGCCCATCCGGAGGAGGGGCCGTTGACGGGTCCGGAGTTGGCCAGAGCGGCGGAGAGGTACTTCCGCCGAACAGTGCGGGGATCGGAGGCAGATCGCCCCTTCCCCGCCGACCTGGAACGCGTCGTGCGCCGGCTGGTGGCGCTCTACCTCCCCGACGACCCGCGGCTGCGGGCCGCGAGCGAGCTGCCCGGCTTCGTCGAGAGCCAGGTGATCGCCGCGATCAGCCGACCCGCACCGCTCAGGCGCCGCCGCCTGCTCCCGTGGCTCGCCACGACCGCCATGACCACCAGAGTCGCCGTGACCACCAGAGTCGCCGTGACCGCCGTGACGTTGTGCCTGACCCTGATGATCTTCCTCACCGTGATGCGTTGATGCGGCGGCGAACAATCACCGTCTCGCGCCCCCCGATACGGGCCGTCACCGTTCATCGGAGGCATCCTTCGTGGCGCCCGCCTCTCGGCGGGGCCGCCCGGGGGTCGGCCCTACTCGGCCGCGCCCAAGTCTGGAACAATGCTCAGCACTTGTGTCAGTGTCGCGACACATACCCGGTCTCTTCTGAGTTGATGCCCTTAGGTATGAAGGAAGACGGCTGGCGACACGTCCTACAGCGTGATCGTAATTGCTACGGCGAGGACGGAGGCCATGGGTAGCCCGCTGGTACCGATCATGCTCATTGTGATGCTGCTGGTGGGTGGGCTGGTCTTCGTCATCCTCAACAACCGGCCCGCCCGGCCCGAGGAGAACCAGCGACGCTCTCGTGGCCTCGACCATCAGCGCCACCGATACGGTACGGTGCCGATCCGTGACAGCTCTGACGCCACCCCGCCCGACGGGATCGTGCCCGGCTTCGCCGAGCCGGCGCCGGTCTCCTCGGCAACCGGTGCGACGGGCAACACGGCGGACAGGTCAGCGGACAGCGCGAGCGGCGTCCCGGACGCAGGCGCGGCATGGGGAGGGGATGTGACCTCGCAGGTTTCCGTCGGCGGCGGTGAAGGCGACCGCGATCCCGACTCCACCGGCTGGACGCCACCGCCCGCCGGTCAGCCGCACCTCGGGCCCGGTGCCTTCGGTGACGAACGGGCGGATGCCACCCGCTACTACGACCCGGCGACCGGCGACTATCCCCTCCCGCCACCCGGGGAACACGCGCCGGCTCCGCGCGGCGCCGAGTCAACCCGAACGGTTGAGGACACGCCGTGGGAGAGCTCCCCCACGGCGACGACCGTCCCCGTGGCTCCGCCCGCTCCCCCGAGGGGGCAGACAGGCGATCTCATGGCGATCGAGCCGGAGCAGACGACGGCCGCCGCGCTGCGACTCGCCGCCGCGGGGCGCACCCGCCGGGGCAAACGCGGCGGTCCCAACGAGGACGCGTTCGTCGTCGTCGACGGGCTGCTGGCGGTGTCGGACGGGGTCGGTGGCGAGGCTGCCGGCCAGATCGCGTCCACGCTGACGGTCACCACGGTGGCGGGTTTCCGCCCGCAGTACGCCGAGGATCCGCTCGCGGGCCTGCGCAAGGCCGTGGAACGGGCGAACTGGGTGGTCCGGACCCGGGCTCGAGAGGAGCCGGCCTGGCTCGGCATGGCCTGCACGCTGGACGTCGTCATCCTCGGGCGCCAGCAGAGCACCGGCGAGTACCTCACCGTCGCACACGTTGGTGACAGCTCGGTGTGGTTGCAGCCCGGCAAGGGACGGCCGCGGGCACTGACCACGCCGCACGCGATCCGTAACGGTCCGTTGCTCAACGCCGTCGGGCTCGCTGACGAGATCGAGGCGGACATCTTCAGCGAGCCGGTCCGCGCCGGTGACCGGGTCGTTCTCGCCAGCGACGGCATCACCAAGGTGATGAGCCCGGAACAGCTCGACGGCCTGCTGAGCGCGCTGGGGCCCGAGCCGCCCGAGCGGGCCGCGGACGCGCTCGTCGAAGCGGCCCTGCTGGCCGGTGCCCGGGACGACACCACCATCGTCGTCGCGGATCTGGTGTCCGAACCCGCCGCCCGGTGAGTTCGTCCGGACATCCGGTCCCGGCCCGGTGTCCGGACGTCCTAGACAGACGGGCTGAGACCCGCCGACAGCCGCCCCGAGAGGTCAGGAGACGCGCTGACCGACCGGGCAGTCCAGGGCGCTGGCGCGGGTCAGGCCGTCGACGGACAGCCGGGCGGACAGGCGCACCGGTCCGGACGACTCGGTGAGAATGCCCGTCCAGCCCCCGGCCGCCCGGAAGACGCACGCCGTGCCCCCCGACAGCTGCCAGTAGGGGGTGTAGTGCACGAGCACCGTGGCGACCCCGGGCGCGTGGAAGTCGACCGCGACCGAACTCACCCCCAGTTCGGTGAGCGAGGCCGGTCCCTGCACCAGGCCCGGGGAGTCGGTGACGAGCCACACCTTCCAGTGCGCGTTCTGCCAGGCGAGATCGAGATAAGGCAGACCGGCTCGCAGCAGCCTGGCCTCGGCGACCGCGGAGGGATCCAGCTCGACGTCGGGGAGGGCGACGTAGCGGACGCCGCGGGCGAGCAGCCACTCGTGGTAGGTCTCGGTGTTCAGGGTGCCGTCGTAGAACAGCGCGTTGTACTTGCTGTCGAGCTGGCGCAGCCAGCCGCGGGCCATGGGTACGGACGGGGCGACGAAGCGCGCCTCCCAGTGGGCCCGGGTGAAGGGGATCTCCACCCGCCCGGCCGACACCGGTGCGCCGCGGTCGAGGTAGTCGAGGAGCTCGGTGTAATAGGCCTTCGACCCGGACGGATCGCCGTGGACAAGCAGCGCCCCGTGCACCGGCCCGATCTGCCAGCCGATCAGCGGGATCGCCACGACCGCGAGGACGCGGCGGCGTTCGGCGAGCAACAACGCCGCGGTAGGGCCGGCGAGCAGCGTCGCCGGTCGGGTGATGTTTCCGCCGATCTGGGTGGGCACGAAAAAGAAGACCACTGCCGCGGCCGCCCAGAGCAACAGGCCGTGCCGGATGGGCCGGATGAGCCGGGCGTGCCCGGGCACGACGAGCAGGCCGACCGCGATGAGGGTCAGCAGCGACAGGAAGGTGAGCGCGGGAAAGGGCTGGTACCCGTCCTCGGGAAACGCGAGCGCGACGATGATGCCGGATCCGGCGCCGGCGAACGGGAGCGCCCGGCGCCATCCGATCGTCGGCAGCAACGCGAGGCCGACGAGCAGCACGAAGCCGCCGGCCAACGGAGACGCCAGCGACGACAGGACCGCGCCGATCCAGGTCAGCTTCGTGTGCCGTTCCCGCGCGCCGACCAGCGCCAGAGCACCGAAGGTCATCCCGAGCGCGAACGGCATACGGCCCACGACGAGGTTCGCCACCGTCGAGACCGCGAACCAGACGAGGACCAGATCATGCCCGGTCCGCAGGCCAGGACCGCGGAGCAACCGGGTCACGATCATCGTCGAGGCGACGCAGGAGATCGCGCCGAGCGGCTGTACCCCGACAAGCGCACCGAGCGGGGGGAACAGCACACTGTAGCCGGGGATGGTGTGACCGCCGTACCACTGATCATCCCAGAGCACCACTCCGCCGTGCCGGAACAGCCAGACCCGGTACTCCTGGGCGGGGGTGTCCGGACCGGTGATGCCAAGACCGACGCACAGCAGGCAGAGCGCGGCGGTCAGAATCCAGGGCCAGCGGCGAACCGCCACGACGACAGCGAGAACACCCCGCACGAGCGGTCCGCGGTGCCGCGGCGGCTCGAGGGCGATGGAAGGGGTCTGGGGCAGTGTGGCCACGCGAGGCTCCGACCCGGGGTGCCCGGGCCCACCCGTCGCCGGGGCGGTCGACGCCGTCCGCCCCCCCGAGATGGCGTCAGGCGGGGAACCCGGGGTCGCGAGCGTTGTCACCCGCGACCCCCCCACACACCGACGACAGTCCATCCGCCGTCTCCGACCGGACATCACCCGACAGCTTGCCCCGCGGGCGGCGTCAGGCCGCGCCCGTCCCGTCCGGACCGGGCAGCGGCCGGCCCCGACCGGCCGGCATCCTGGCCCCGACCAGGGTGACCCTGCTGGTCCTCGCCGGTGGCGGCGCCGCGGTCGTGGCCATGATGAGCGAGGGTCGGCTCGGTTCGCGCGATCCGCACACGACCGACCCTTCCTCCTGGTGGGGCATTCTCCCATCGGCGGCCTCGTCGGATACCGCAAGGGGCGTCCTGGCCGGCCTGGCGGCCCTGGGCATCATCACTCTGTGTCTGTGCTGGGGCGGACTTGTGCGCGCGACGATCGCCGGCCGCACCTCCCCGCGGGCCGCCCTCGCGGCGTGGATCGTCTGGAGCCTCCCGTTCGCGGTGGGCCCGCCACTGTTCAGCCGGGACATCTACGCCTACGCCGCTCAGGGTGAGCTGGCGAGGCTCGGCCTGGATCCGGCGACACACGGCGTCTCCGCCCTGCTGACCGCCGAGGGCTCGGGCTCGGCGTTCGTCCGGGCCGTTGACCCCCGGTGGTGGAACACCCATGCGCCCTATGGCGGTGCCGCGGTCGCCGTGGAGAAGAGCGCCGCGGCCCTCGGCGGCGGGCCGGCCGGGACGGTCGCGCTGCTCAAGATAGTCGCGATCCTCGCAACGATCGCGATGGTCGTCCTGACGCTACGGCTCGCCGGACCGGAGCCGGGCCGACGGGCCCTGGTCATGCTGCTCGTCGCGGCCAATCCGGTCGTCGTCGTGCACCTGATCGGCGGAGCCCACCTCGACGCAATGGCCGCGGCGCTGCTCGTGGCGGCGCTGGTGGTGGACCGCCGACGGCTCGTCTCGGCACCGGCGTCCGGCCCGGAGGGAAGGAGCACGCCGACGGCTCGGCAGGCCGCGCTCGGCGCCGCCGCGACGGCGCTGGTCAGCGTGGCCGGAAGCGTCAAGGCGACCGCGCTCCTCGGCGTCGCCTGGCTGGTGCTGGCGCATCTGCGGGCCGCCCGGTCGGCGCGGCGTCCGATCCGCGCCGGCGCCGTGCTGCTCGCGGCCGATGCCGCCGCGGTCGCGCTCGCCGCGGGGCTGAGCATGGTGGCTGGCGGCTTCGGCCCGACCTGGATCCACGCGTTGTCCACGTCGGGCACCCTGACCACGGGGGCCGCACCGGCCTCGATTCTCGCCGCGGCGGTCGACGGGGTCGACGGCATGCTTGGTCCGGTCGGCCGCCATCCGTCCGGCGCCGAAACGCAGCGGGCGACTCGGGCCCTGTGCCTGGCCGGCGCGGCGCTGGTGGTGGCCTGGCTCGCCCTGCGCGCCTGGCGGGACCGGGACGGGTACACCGGCCGTCGGCACGACCTGATCGTGCTCGGCTACGGCGGGCTGGCGGTGGCGCTCGGCAGCCCGGTGCTCTACCCCTGGTACCTCGCGCTGTGCCTGCCGGCACTCGCGGTCGTCGTGGCCCTCGCCCGGTCAGCCCCGCCGGCGCCCCACCCTGGAACGGCCCGTCCCAGGACGCCGGGGATGCAACCACGCCGCATGAGGCGTCTCGGGGCGGCCGTCGAGCGGATCGTCGGGGGGTTCGGGGGGTGGACCATCGCCCTGGTGGTCGTCACGTCGGCCTGGCTGTGCCTGACGACCCTCGCGCCGCTCGCCGCGACCTGGCGGCTGCTCGGGCGCGTCGAGACGTCCCTGGCCGTCATCGGCTGCGCCGGCCTTGCGGCCGCGGGAACGGTCATCACGCTGGTCGCGATCCGGCGGCGGCACGCCACGCCCACCCGCAGACGGTGACCAGTCCGACGTTGCGGACCACCAGGACCAGGCTCATCATGATCTGTCCCTGGACGACGTCGTTGTACCGCCACGGATAGACGACCTGGGAGAGCACAACGCAGATCAGCAGCAGCGCCACCCACCGCCACGACGGTCCACCGGCCGGGACGGGGGCAGCCGGCCCGCCAGCCGGGACGGTCAGGCCACCGGAGCCGGCGGGCCGGGCCATCGCGATCCAGACCGCGACGAGCGCCATGATCCACACAAGGTACTGCGGGCTGAGCACGCGGGCGGTCACGACCACGACAAGCAGCAGCGCGAGCGTGCGCCCCACGAGCACACCGGCCCGGCCCGCGCCGTCCGCCGCCGCGGGCGGACGCGCCCATCCCCACCACCACAGGGCCGAAATGGCGATCACTACGATCTCGGTCAACGAGCATGCAGTGGCCACGCCGCGGGCCAGCGGGGTGTCGAACTGGAGCGAACCGTAGGAATAGCCGGGTGCCGTTCCATGGCCGAGCATGTGGGCGACGACGAACGGCGTCGCGGCCACCGCCTCCACCTGTAGTCCGCGGGCCTGCTGCGCGCCGAGAAACCCGAACGCGTCCCGCCACCACCCGGTGACCGCGAACAGCGCCGCGAGCCCCCCGACGGCGCACAGGACGCCGGCGGCAAGACGCAACCAGTCCGGCGAGGGCGCCGGGAATCCACCGGTGGGCCGGCCGGGAGGCGGACCGGGGGGCGGACCGGTGGACGCCGACCGACCCGGGGACCGAAGCGGCGGACGGGACAGGGCGATCAGCAGCAGGACCGGCCAGATCTTGAGCAGCGCACCCGCGGCGAGATGAAATCCCGCCCGGCCGAACCGGCCCGCGGCGAGCGCGAGCACGGCCGCGACCGCCGCCGCGGCCGGCAGCAGATCGAAACGGGCCAGCGCCACCGGTCCCAACGCGGTGAGACCGGCCACCCAGAACCCCGCCGCCGGGACCGAGCGACGCACCAGCGCGGCGGTCAGGACGGCGTCGACGGCCACCATCATCCCGATGAACACCGCTCGATAGGGCAATCCCAGATAGGCGTGAGTTACGTCGGGCAACACGAACACAACTGCCGCGCCCGGCGGATACTGCCAACGGTCGTCACCGGTGGGCATCCCCTCGCCGCGACTGAGCCCGCGGCCCCACTCCGCATAGATGTGTAGATCGCCGAGCACGCTCTGCTGCATGCCGAACGCCTGGTCGGTCACCACCAGAGTGACGAGGACGGCACGGCTGACCAGCCACCATGCCCAGAGGCGCCGGACTGACCGGTCGGGGGTGCCGGCTCCGGGACGAGCGAGCGCGGCCGGCCGTCCGGGTGCGGACAAAGCCGGCCCCCCGGCGCGCCGCGGCACCGGGAGGCGGCTCGACGGGTCCGCGCGCACGCTCGCGACCGTACCCGCAGGTGTCTGGTGGGCGATGGCGCGCCCTGCGCGCACCTGACGGACGGCATCTCCCGTCACCTATTGTTTGCGCCATATCGAGTCACCACCGCGGCGCGCAACGGAGCGCGCCGTGGCCGGCGGACCGGGCGGCGCGTTCGGCGGCGAAGGGTGGCTCGAAACGCGCCGCGGAGGTGCCTGTGATCCTCGGATCCGGCTCAGCATGGGACACGGCCTGCGTTCAACTGGCGAACGCGGCTCGTCATCTGGGCCTTGACGACGGTATGCACGACCTGCTCCGCACGCCCCGCCGGGCGATCACCGTCAGCGTTCCGCTACAGCGCGACGACGGTCAGCTGACCGTGCTGACCGGCTATCGCGTCCAGCACAACCTCGCCCGTGGCCCGGGCAAGGGAGGGATCCGCTTCCACCCAACCACCGACCTCGACGAGGTCAAGGCGCTGGCGATGTGGATGACCTGGAAGTGCGCGCTGATGGGGATCCCCTACGGCGGGGCCAAGGGCGGCATCGCGGTGGAACCGGCGATGCTCTCCCTGCCGGAACGCGAACGCCTGACCCGGCGCTACGCCGCCGAACTCGTCCCGTTGATCGGACCGGAGAAGGACATCCCGGCACCGGATGTGGGCACCGACGAGCAGACCATGGCCTGGATCATGGATACCTACTCGGCGCACACCGGGTACACCACCACCGGCGTGGTAACCGGCAAGCCGCTGTCCATCGGCGGTTCCGCCGGTCGGGCCGGGGCGACCAGCCTGGGGGTGCAGCTTTCGGTGTTCGCCGCGCTGCGCGAGACCGGGCGCGACCCGCACGCGATGACGATCGCGGTCCAGGGCTTCGGCAAGGTGGGGGCGCTCGCGGCCCAGTATCTGCACGACGCCGGTTGCACTGTGGTCGCGGTCTCGGACGTGAAGGGCGGGATCTACAACCCGCAGGGACTCAACCCGGCCGCCCTCATCCGCCATCTCGCCGGCGGCGCGGAGACGGTCGTCGGCTACCCGGGAACCGACACGATCACCAACGACGAGCTCCTGGAGCTCGACGTCGACGTGCTCGTCCCCGCGGCGTTGGAGGGCGTCATCACGGTCGAGAACGTCGACCGGGTCCGCGCGCCGATCATCGTCGAGGGTGCCAACGGCCCGGTGACCGCCGAGGCCGACCAGGTCCTGGACGACCGGGGCGTCCTGGTGGTGCCGGACATCCTCGCCAACGGCGGCGGGGTGGCGGTCTCGTACTTCGAGTGGGTGCAGGACATCCAGGCGTATTTCTGGTCCGAGGACGAGGTCAGCGACCGGCTCCGGGCGCTGATGGACCGCGCGTACCGCGAGGTCTCCCTGCTGGCCACGACCCAGAAGATCAGCATGCGCAGCGCCGCGCACGTCATCGGGGTCGGCCGGGTGGCCGACGCCCACCGGACCCGGGGTCTGTATCCCTGACCGGCATCCCTGACCGGCGGTCATGACCGCCGCGCGCGCCCCGGGCGGCGCGGCGGTCGTGCCCCTGGGGCCGGCAGCCCTGGGGCCGTCGCCGCCTGCGCGGCCGCGGCGGCGACCGCCAGCAGCGTGTCGTGATCGTCCGCCGGGGCGGACCGGTTGCGGCGCCGATGCCCGCACCGCTCGCAGACGTGCGTGATGACCAGATCGTGCGTACGGCTCTCCACCGCGACCGGCCGCATCACAGCGCCGCACCGCGCCGCCCGGTCGCCGGGATTGACGTCAACGTGCCGCGACGACAGACAGGACGGGCAGTGGTTGGTGTACCCGTCACCACGCACGGCCGTCGCGCAGACCAGGCAGACGAAGTCCTCGGTGGTGCGGGTGAAGCGCCGGCTCACCGGCCAAGGGTAGGCCACCACACGGCGTGCCCCGCCTGCCCGGAAGCCAATCAGCGCCAACGGTAGCCAATCGGGGCGCTCGGAGCTGGCCGGAACTCGGAGCTGGCCGGAACCGGGGGGCCTCCCGCGAACATCTCATCGTATCCGCGCCGGGCGGCCGGGCCGTGGGCGGGACGTGTGTCGCCGGAGACGCCGAGGATGTCGGACCCACGGGGTGAAATAGTGGGCGGCGCACCATACCGGGCGTGGTACGTCGGCGCACCATCGCGCCCATCGTCCCGGATGCGTCCCGAGGAGGTCCCGCTGTGGAGGCAGCACATCCTCTGCCGCCCGAGAGACTGCCGCCCGAGAAACCGGCGCCCGAGAAACCGGCGCGGGCGGACGTCCCGCCGAACGAACTGTCCGATCGCGATCGTCGCATGTTGCGCTTCGAGCAGGGTTGGTGGCGTCACCCGGGAGCCAAGGAGGAGGCGATCCGGGTCGAGTTCGGACTGTCATCAACTCGCTACTACCAGCTGTTGAACCGGCTGATCGATTCGGAAGCCGCGCTGATAGCCGATCCGATGCTGGTCCGCCGGCTGCGCCGGCTGCGGGAGCAACGCCGGGCGGCCCGATCCGGCCGACATGACCGGGCCGAGAGGTAAGACCACGCATGACACATGCCACGAACGCACCGCAGCGGCGTCCCCACCGGTGGCGCCCGGACCGGCTTCACACCCTCGGCGCGGGCGTCGTCGCGGTTCTCGCCGTACTCGCGGGCATCCTGGTGGTCAATCTGCTGAACGGCTCGTCCAACACGGACGGCTCCACCACCCAGGTCGCGGCCCCGACGCGCTCGGCGCGGCCGGGCACGGACCAAGCCGGCGGCGGCCGGACCACTCCGGCCCCGCCGCCGCACCGCGCGGCGGCCCCGGCCCCCGGCCCGGGGGCCACGAAGACGGCGCCGGCGTCCCCGAAACCGACGCCGGCGCCGTCCGCGTCCACCGCGACGAAGCCGCCGGCCCCGCCGGGACCAAAGGCCACAGCCCCGGTGGTCGTCCTGAACAACTCGCGGATCGCCGGACTCGCCGAGGTGGCCGCCAAGCAGGTCGAGTCGGCCGGGTTCCGGGTCGAGCGGGTGGGCAACTACCAGTCGATCTACAACGTCCCGGTGACGACGGTCTTCTACGACGACGCCGACGCCGACGCCGCCCGCGCCCTGAAGGAGGCGATGCCGGGCATCGAGAGCATTGTGCCCCGGTCGAAGACCAGAATCGTCTCCACCGACACGCTGATCCTGGTGATCACCCGCGACTTCCCCGCCCATCCGGAAAAATGATCACTTGACCGCCGCGCCGCGCTCCTCACCGGCGCCCGACCACCTCGACCCGTGACCGAGGAAGGCCCAGTGACCGAATCCGCGCCGAACAGCCCACCCGCCCCCCGCACACCCGCCGGGGGCGCTGGACTCGCCGCCCTGCTCACCGCGCCCGAACGCGCCCTGATCGCCCTCGACTACGACGGCACCCTCGCGCCGATCGTCCCGCGGCCGTCGGACGCCGTCCCGGCGCCGGGGGCGATGGATGCGCTGCGCCGGATCTCCCATGAGATCGGCACCCTCGCCGTCATCACCGGACGGCCGGTGGACTCTCTGCTGGAACTGACCGGGCTGGAGAAGATCCCTGACTTCGGAAACCTGATCATCCTTGGCCAGTACGGACTGCAACGCTGGGACTCGGGCAGCCGCACGATCAGCAGTCCCGAGCCGCTGCCCGGTGTCGCCGCGGTCCGCGCGGCGCTGCCCGAACTGCTCCGCGACGCCCCGGTCGGCACCGCCGTCGAGGACAAGCACCAGGCGCTGGTGGTACACGTGCGGCGCACCGCTGATCCGGACTCGGCGCTCGCCGCGCTCACGCCGGCGTTGACGGCCCTCGCCGAAGACCATGGGCTGGAGGCGGCACCGGGCAAGCGAGTGCTGGAGCTGCGTCCGCCCGGGCACGACAAGGGCGGTGCGCTGCGCAGGCTCATCGCGGCCTGCCAGGCGCGCTCGGTGCTGGTCGCCGGGGACGACTACGGCGATCTGCCGGCATTCGAGGCCGTCGACGAGCTACGGGCGGGCGGGCTGCCCGGCATCACCGTGTGCAGCGACAGCCCGGAGGTCCCGGACGTGATCCGCGAACGCGCCGACCTGGTCGTGGGCGGGCCCCCCGGGATGGTCGCCCTGCTGGAGGTGCTGGTCGAGCGGCTCAGCGGCTGACCGCCCGCGCCCTGTTCGCTCATCCCCGCAGGGCGCGCTCAGCCCGCCCGGGGCTCATCCCACCCGCATCAGCCGGTTCGTGTCCGGCGGGTGGTCGTCCTCCCGCAGGCGGACCCACGCCGTCAGGGTGGGCTCGGCGCCACCGCCGTACGGCCGGTTCGGGCCGACCAGCATCTCAATGCCGACGACCCGCCGGTGCGTGTTCGTCAGCGCCACCAACTCGATGATTCATTACTGTACGTGATTTCTCTGGATGGAAAACCTGAGCCAGGGGCATTTCCGTGAGATATCTGTCGCCGATTCGTGAGCCTCACGCCGCCCAAAAATACGATCTTGATGGACCAGCGTACAGGGCTGAGCGGATGGCCTACTCTCCGCAGTGTGCGTCGGATGCCGGGAGCCGAGGAAGACACCCTGCCGCGGCTGTGGCCGACCGGCACCGCGCGGGTGCTGGTAGCCTCCAACCGGGGGCCGGTGGCGTTCGCCGTCGGGGACGACGGGAGGCTGCGGATCCGGCGGGGCGCCGGCGGCCTCGTCAGTGGCCTCAGCCGGGTGGCGGCCGACAACGGTGACGGTCCGATGGCGTGGGTGTGTGCCGCCCTCAGTGACGCCGATCGCCGGGCGGCGCGTTCCGCGCCTGCCGGCCGCCTCGATCTCGCCGGCCACGACACCGACGGCACCGCCGTCCGGATGCTCGACGTCGACCAGGTCGTTTTCGACCGCGCTTACAACGCGGTCGCGAACCGCACGCTCTGGTTCATCCACCACCTGCTCTACGCGCCGGCGTCGCAGCCGGTCTTCGGCCCGGCGTTCCGCCGCGACTGGCAGGCGTACGAGACCTACAACGAGATGTTCGCCCAAGCCCTCGCGCACGAGGCCGCCCCGGGCGCCTCGGTGCTGATCCAGGACTACCACCTGACCCTGGTCGCCGCCCGGCTGCGGGCGCTGCGGGCGGACCTGCGGATCGCCCACTTCAGCCACACTCCCTGGGCACCGCCGGAGTACTTCCGGATACTCCCGGACGACGTCAGCGAACAGATCCTGCGCGGCATGCTCGGCGCCGACCGGCTCGGGTTCCTCACCGACGCCTGGGCCGACGCGTTCCAGGAATGCTGCCGCGACCTTCTCGGACTGCGGATCGACCGGCGGGCGGTGACCATCGGGACGGCCGGGTCGGGACGGGGAGCCGGGTCGGGACGGGGAGCCGGGCGGCACCGAACGGTGCGGATCGGGGTGCATCCGCTCGGCGTCAGCGCGGACGAGCTGCGTGGCCGGGCCGCCGCCACCGACGTGGCCGCCCGGGCCGCCGAGCTGGTCGACTTGGCCGGCGGGCGGCGGCTCATCGTCCGGGTCGACCGCACCGAGCTGTCCAAGAACATCGTCCGCGGTCTCGACGCCTACCGGGAGCTGCTGCGCACCCGTCCGGAATGGCGCGGCAAGGTGATGCACCTGGTCTGCGCCTACCCGTCACGGCACGATCTGCCGGAGTACCGGGAGTACACCGCCGCGGTGCAGCGCCTGGCCGCGGAGATCGAGGACGAGTTTGCCACGGACACCTGGCTGCCGCTGCGGCTGGAGATCACCGACGACCACCCTCGGTCGATCGCGGCCCTCTCGCTCGCGGAGGTGCTCGTCGTCAACCCGATCCGGGACGGCATGAACCTCGTCGCCAAGGAGGGGCCGATCGTCTCGACCAGGGATGCCGTCCTCGTGCTCTCCCGGGAGGCCGGAGCCTGCGCGGAGATGGGCACGGCGGCGCTGGTCGTCAACCCGTTCGACATCCAGGCGACCGCGCGGGCCCTGCACGCCGCCCTGACGATGCCCGCCCCCGAACGGCGTCGGCGCGCCGAGGAGCTGGCCGCCGTCGCCGGGCGGCTACCGCCCCAGCTCTGGTTCGCCGACCAACTGCACGCCCTCGCCGCCGACCGGTGACCGTCCGGTCTGCCCTGCCGGGGCCGAACGTCGACGCGCGGACCGCGTTCAGACGGCGGCGTTCAGACGGCGGCGTTCAGACGGCGGCGGCCGCTCGCACCGCGCTGGCCCAGCCGGCGCCGACCGGGCCCGCCTCGACCGTGACGTTGTCGTACCGCGTCAGCAGGGCGGCGATGTCCGGGTGCCGCACCGCGTTCGCGACCAGGTGCATCCGCCCGACATGGGGAGCCATGGCCAGGTCGCTGGCGGAATCGCCGATGGCGATCGCCTCGGCCGGTGACACCCCGCGCCGCTTGAGGTCGTAGGCGACCGCGTCCCCCTTACCCACACCGTCCGGGACCAGATGGTAGACGTGCGGATTCACCCCAAGATCAGGCATGTGGACCGGCGAGATCAGCCCGTTGTCACGCATGCTCAACCAGGGGAATCCGGTCTCGGCGAGCCAGCCGTCGACCTCCGACACGTCGATCTTCCCGCGAAGCATGACGTCGACCTCCCGGCCGGAGTGCCAGGGGGTGTGCAGCTCCAGCCGCCCGGGGTAGCGCTCGACCATCCGGTCGAGCAGGTACTCCGGTACCTGGTCGAAGTCGGGCGGCATCGCGCCGCGCAGGATCTCGCTGTCGCGCCCCTCGTTCCAGCCGACGATCGCGCCGAGCTCCCCGATGAACCCGTCCGCACCGAAGATCGCCGCGGCCTCGAGAAGCTGCGGACGGGTACGCCCGCTGACCAGAACCAGCGCAATGCCGGCGTCGTGCAGCTCGGCGAGCGCGCGAGCCGGCTCCAGCGTGATCGCTCCCCCCTCCGCCCGGAAGAAACAACCCTTGGGACCGACCATCGTGCCGTCAAGATCGGTATAGACGACGCGGATACTCACTGTTACAGACTCCCTGGCTCTGGCATGATCGGGTCGATCTCCGGGCATGGGGGCATGCGCGGCCGGTAGGTGCGGGCAGGCCCCGCCCGCACCGGTGGGACCACACCGAGAAACCTCCGACCGACCCATATCATGTCCACAACCAGAGGCAACACCGGTGCACGACCACCCGCGCACGGTCTACAGTACGGACAGACAACTTCATCTGGCTCATCCAGAGGGGCAGAGGGAACGGCCCAGCGAAGCCCCGGCAACCACCCGCATCCCGTGCGCGGCAGGTGCTAATTCCGGCCTGGTGGCAGACTGCCCCGGGAAAGATGAGGAGCTTCTTCATGACACTCGCGCCCGAGCGTGCCACCAGTCCCACCCTCGAGGTCGCGAACCCCGCGGTTTCGCTGTCCTGTCGGCACTGCGGCGCCACCTACCCGCTGTCCCCTACGCATGTGTGCGTGGAATGCTTCGCTCCTCTGGAAATCGCCTACGACCCGGACCTGCTGGCTCGAGTGACCCGAGAGTCCATCGAACGTGGTCCGGCGAACCTGTGGCGTTACGTCGGGCTGCTGCCCGCCGGGCATGACCCGGCGCGGCGGGTCTCCCTCGGGGCCGGCTGGACGCCGCTGCGCCCGGCCCCGAGGCTCGCCGCGGAGCTGGGGATGAAGACGCTCTATATCAAGGACGACAGCGCCAACCCCACCCACTCCTTCAAGGACCGGGTCGTCTCCGTGGCGCTCACCGCCGCCCGTGAGCTGGGCTTCACCACGGTCGCCTGCGCCTCGACGGGCAACCTCGCGCAGTCGGTGGCGGCGCACGCGGCCGGTGCCGGGCTGCGCTCGGTGGTGCTCGTACCGCACGACCTCGAGGCTGGCAAGACGGTCTCCACCGGGGTGTACGGCGGGACGCTGGTCGCCATCCAGGGCAACTACGACGACGTGAACCGGTTGTGCAGCGAGCTGGCCGGAGAGTACGAGTGGGCGTTCGTCAACGTCAACGTCCGCCCCTTCTACGCCGAGGGATCCAAGACGCTCGGCTACGAGGTCGCCGAGCAGCTCGGCTGGCGGCTGCCCGAGCAGGTCGTCGTGCCGATCGCCTCCGGTTCACTGCTAACAAAGATCGACAAGGCCTTCGGTGAGCTCGGCCGGCTCGGCCTGGTCGAGCCGACGCCGTACAGGGTGTTCGGTGCGCAGGCGGCCGGCTGCAACCCGGTGGCCGCCGCGTTCGCCCGCGGCGTCGGGACGGTCGCCCCGGTCCGGCCCGCCACAATCGCCAAGTCGCTGTCGATCGGCAACCCGGCCGACGGCCCCTACGCCCTCGACGTGGCTCGGCGGACCGGCGGGGCTATCACGGACGTGACCGACGAGGAGATCATCGACGGGATCCGGCTGCTCGCCCGCGCCGAGGGCGTCTTCGGCGAGACGGCCGGTGGCGTCACCGTGGCCACCCTGCGCAGGCTGCTGCGCGAGGGGCTGCTCGACCCGGCCGCCGGAACCGTCCTTTACAACACCGGCGATGGGCTGAAGACGCTCGACCCCCTCGTCGAGACGGGCGGACCGACCGCGACGATCAAGCCGTCGCTGCGCGCCTTCGAGGCCGCCGGCCTCGGCGACGACTGACTCGGGCCCGGCACGGCACAGCCGGCACGGCACGGCACGGCACAGCGCATTCGACGAACTTCGTGGACCACGCCGGACCAACGGAAGGGCCGCGGACGACGGCGGGGTGCCGCAGGGGGATCGGAGTCGGGCACGCGGAACCATGGCCAGCTTGCACTCACCCAGGCCGAGTGCTAAACAAGACCTGGCACTCTCGCCTAGGGAGTGCCAAGGCTGAAACGGCGAGGCTGCCCGATCCGCGCTGTGTCCGAGGTGCATCACCCGGGTCCGGAGCAGGCGGGAGCCGTCCGTCGCGGGCGTCGTTAGGGCCAGGCCATCGAACCTGCCATCCCACTGGGAGGACCCAGAAACCATGCCGAAGATCATTGCCTTCGACGAGGAGGCTCGGCGCGGCCTGGAGCGCGGCATGAACCAGCTGGCCGATGCGGTCAAGGTCACGCTCGGGCCGAAGGGCCGCAACGTCGTGCTGGAGAAGAAGTGGGGCGTCCCCACGATCACCAACGACGGTGTAAGCATCGCCAAGGAGATCGAGCTCGAGGACCCGTACGAGAAGATCGGCGCGGAACTCGTCAAGGAAGTCGCGAAGAAGACCAACGACGTCGCGGGTGACGGCACCACCACCGCCACCATCCTGGCCCAGGCCCTGGTGCGCGAGGGTCTGCGCAACGTGGCCGCCGGCGCCAACCCCCTCGGGCTGAAGAAGGGCATCGAGGTCGCGGTCGAGCGCGTCTCCGAGGAGCTGTCCAAGCAGGCCAAGGAGGTCGAGACCAAGGAGCAGATCGCCTCCACGGCGTCCATCTCCGCGGGTGACTCGGCCATCGGCGGCCTCATCGCCGAGGCGCTCGACAAGGTCGGCAAGGAAGGCGTCGTCACCGTCGAGGAGAGCAACACCTTCGGCCTCGAGCTCGAGCTCACCGAGGGTATGCGCTTCGACAAGGGCTACATCTCGCCGTACTTCGTCACGGACGCGGACCGTCAGGAAGCCGTCCTGGACGACCCGTACATCCTGATCGTCAACAGCAAGATCTCCGCGGTCAAGGACCTGCTCCCGCTGCTGGAGAAGGTCATGCAGACCGGTAAGCCGCTGGCGATCATCGCCGAAGATGTCGAGGGCGAGGCGCTGGCCACCCTGGTCGTCAACAAGATCCGCGGCACCTTCAAGAGCGCCGCGGTGAAGGCCCCCGGCTTCGGTGACCGCCGCAAGGCGATCCTGGGCGACATCGCCATCCTGACCGGTGGTCAGGTCATCTCCGAGGACGTCGGCCTCAAGCTCGAGAGCACCTCGCTCGACCTGCTCGGCCGTGCCCGGAAGATCGTTGTCACCAAGGACGAGACGACCGTCGTCGAGGGTGCCGGCGACCCCGACCAGATCGCCGGTCGGGTCAGCCAGATCCGCAACGAGATCGAGAAGTCGGACTCGGACTACGACCGCGAGAAGCTCCAGGAGCGGCTCGCGAAGCTGGCTGGCGGCGTCGCCGTCATCAAGGTCGGCGCGGCCACCGAGGTCGAGCTCAAGGAGAAGAAGCACCGCATCGAGGACGCGGTGTCCAACGCGAAGGCCGCCGTCGAGGAGGGCATCGTCGCCGGTGGCGGCGTCGCGCTGCTCCAGGCGTCGATCACCGCCTTCGAGAAGCTGGACCTGTCCGGCGACGAGGCGACCGGCGCCAACATCGTCCGGCTCGCGCTCGAGGCGCCCATCAAGCAGATCGCCTTCAACAGCGGTCTCGAGGGCGGCGTCGTGGTCGAGAAGGTCCGCAACCTGCCGACCGGCCACGGCCTGAACGCGGCCACCGGCGAGTACGTCGACCTGATCGGCACCGGCATCATCGACCCGGCCAAGGTCACCCGCTCCGCCCTGCAGAACGCCGCGTCGATCGCCGGCCTGTTCCTCACCACCGAGGCCGTCATCGCCGACAAGCCGGAGAAGAACCCGGCCCCGGCAGTCCCGGGCGGCGGCGGCGACATGGACTTCTAGTCCAGCTCGTCACCCGCTGTACCCTGCACCACCATCTGGACGAGGGCGGCTCCGGTTCCCCCGGGGCCGCCCTCGTGCGTTCGCCCGTGCATCACGGCCGAAGGCCCCCATGCCAGAGGTCCCCGCACCGCGCCGAAGACCCCGACCGGCTACCCCAGGAAGCTCGCCGAAGGCGAGCCGACGAAAACCCCGCCTCCACCCCCATGCCAGAGGTCCCCGCACCGCGCCGAAGGCGCCGTGCGGGGGAGGCGCCGTGCGGGGAAAGGCTTGCCCCCGCGGACGGGAGGTTCCGCGGGGGCAAGCTCTCTGGCGTGGGAGCCGGGCGCCACTCGGGACGGAGCGAACGCCGGAAGGCACTCCCAAAGACGATCTTTCCAAGAACGCTCTTCTCGACCGCCATCGACGGCGATCAAATTATCATCGGATAATCCAAGAGACAAGAGCTTTATATCACTCCTTTTGAACAATTCGAAGGTCGTCTTCGTTAGACTTCGACCTTTTGTCGCGACACGGACAATTAACGCATGCCAGCTTTAGACAGCGGCCACGGCAACAGGCACGATAGCCATCGTGGTTCAGGCCCCCGCACAGCCGCGCTCCCATCGCCCCTCGATGACCGTTCCCACTCCCCCGGTCACCGTGGAAGATCTCGACACGGGCGGGCATGACGACGCTCGGTTCGAACTCCTGGACGGCTTGTGCGTCCTGCGACCATGGCCGACACCGCTGCGGGCCCGCGTCACGGCGCGCCTGGTCCGGATCCTGGCGGACACGGCCACCTCCGGAGCTCATATCCTGCCGGCCGGGATCGGGGTGGAGCTGTCCCCCCGCAGTCTGCTCGTGCCGGACGTCGTGGTGGTGGAGGCGAGCGGTGGCACCGGCCGTCGGTTCCGGGACACCCCGTCCCTCGTCATCGAAGTGGCCGACGCCAGCACCCGGCGCTACAACCGCACCCTCAAACTCGATCTCTACCGGCAACGCGGCGTGCCGTCCTGCTGGCTGATCGACCCGGACACCGCCACCATCGAGGCGTACGGCCTGGTCGCCGACGCGTACCTCGCCACCCGCACGGTCAGCGGGAAGGAGACCTTCACCGCCACCCAGCCCTTTCCGGTGGCGATCCAGCCGGCCGAGCTGATCGACCCGCCCGACTCGGAGTGATGGCGCGACGCCGACCGCTTCCCCGGGAAGCCCGCCGAAGGCCCGTGCGGGGCTAGCAGACGTCGTCGGCGTCGACGATGGTGTAGGCGTAGCCCTGCTCGGCGAGGAATCGCTGGCGGTGCGCCGCGTACTCCTGGTCAAGGGTGTCGCGGGCCACCACCGTGTAGAAGTGCGCCGTGCGGCCGTCGGCCTTGGGCCGCAGCACCCGACCGAGCCGCTGGGCCTCCTCCTGGCGGGAACCGAACGTGCCCGAGACCTGCACGGCTACCCCGGCCTCCGGCAGGTCGATGGAGACATTCGCGACCTTGGAAACGACCAGTGTGGTGATCTCCCCGGTCCGGAACGCCTCGAACAGTCGCTCCCGCTCCCGGTTACGGGTGGAACCCTGGATGACCGGGGCGTCCAACAGTTCCCCGAGCTCGTCGAGCTGGTCGAGATACGCGCCGATCACCAGCACCCGGTCATCGGAGTGCTGGCGGACGAGACGCTCCACCACCGCCCGCTTGCTGCGGGCGGTGGCACACATCCGGTACCGCTCCTCCGGCTCGGCGACGGCGTAGGCCATCCGCTCGTCCTCGGTGAGCGTGACGCGCACCTCGGTGCACTGCGCCGGCGCGATCCAGCCCTGTGCCTCGATCTCCCGCCACGGAGCGTCATACCGCTTCGGCCCGATCAACGAGAAGACGTCGCCCTCCCGGCCGTCCTCCCGGACGAGGGTCGCGGTCAGGCCGAGCCGACGACGGGACTGGATATCGGCGGTCATCCGGAAGACCGGCGCCGGGAGCAGATGCACCTCGTCGTAGACGATCAGACCCCAGTCCCGGGCCCCGAACAACTCCAGGTGCAGGTATTCGCCCTTACGCCGGGCCGTCATCACCTGATAGGTGGCGATGGTGACCGGCCGGATCTCCTTGCGCTCCCCGGAGTACTCGCCGATCTCCTCCTCGGTCAGCGAGGTGCGGCGCAGCAGCTCGTGCCGCCACTGCCGGCCGGCGACCGTGTTCGTAACCAGGATCAGCGTGGTCGCCCCGGCCTGGGCCATGGCCGCGGCACCGACGATGGTCTTCCCGGCGCCCGCAGGCAGCACGACGACCCCCGACC
>NZ_CDWWXA010000044.1:0-1525 GCF_977971845.1 Frankia sp. CeCAU1
GTCAGGGGGTCAGGGGGTCAGCAGCCGGGGGGTCAGCCAGTCGACGACGGCTCGGACGAACGACCTGCGGTGGCGCAGATCCGCGATCTCGTGCCCCTCGCCGGGAAAGAGCAGGTAACGGCAGTCGACGCCGCGAGCGAGGGCCGCGGCGACCGTCTGCTCCGCCTCGATCACCGGGACGTTGGTGTCGTTCTCCCCGTGCACGACGAGCAACGGCGCGGCGAGGGCGCTCATCCGGTGCAGCGGGGACAGCGCCCGCAGCAACGCCGGCTCGGTGCGTGGATCACCGTACTTGGTGACCGCGGACGCGGCGATCCACGGCTCGGTGTACTGATAGAAGCTCTCCAGATCAACCATCCCGCAGACGTCTACCCCGACCCGGAACAGCTCCGGGAAGTGGACCATCGCCGCCAACGTCAGATAGCCGCCGTAGGAGCGGCCGGCGACGCCGATCCGGTCCGGGTCGGCCAGGCCCGCCGCGACCAGATGCGCCACGCAGCTGCGGACGTCGGCGATGCCGCCGAACCGACGATGGGTGTGATCGGCCTCCTCGAACGACCGGCCGAATCCGGTGGAGCCGCGCACGTTCGGCGCGAACACCGCGATCCCCCGGGCGAGCACGGCCTGGAACAGCGGGTTGTAGACGGGACGCTCCTGCGCCTCCGGGCCGCCGTGCAGGTGGAGCAGGGTCGGGACCGGTCCTCGCGGGCCGTGCGGGCGGTACCACCAACCGGACAGTTCCCGGCCGTCGTGGGCCGGCAGGGCGCACGGCACCGGACGGACCAGCCGCGGGTGGTCACCGGTGCGGGGCCCGGGGATCCCGGGTACACGCGCCGGCGCGGATGGCATGGATGGCATGGATGGCCCGGATGGCCCGGATAGCCCCGGGCTGTCGGATCCCAGGCCGTCAACGTCGATGTTCAGGACGACCCGCGGTCCCGGGATGGTCACTGCCTCGACGGGAGCGTGCGAGATCAGCCGACGGTAGCCGGCGGATGGCGCGGTGAGATCCCAGGTCCAGATCTCCCCCGGCCTGATGGCACCATCCAGAGCAAGCACGAGCTCCCGCCCCCCGGGCCGGACGAGCACGCCGGTGACGACGTCGCGGGGAAGCGGCGGCAGCGTCAGTGACCGTCCGGTGGGCAGATCGACCAGCGCGAGCTCGCTGCACCCGCCCACGTTCCAGACGACGACCGCCCGATCCGGATCGAGCAGGGCGAACCGCTCCAGATCGGCGTCATCCCGGGCGGCGAGGACCCGCGGCCCGCCGGCCGGATCGCCCGTGGGGTCGACGGGGACGTCGAACAACGCGGCCCGGTCCCGCCCGATGTCGCACAGCAGCAGCAGGCGACGGCCGTCGGCGACGAACCGACCGGTCACGGTGGTCGCCGTCCCGCCGGGCACCTGCCATGACCCGCCGATCCCCTCCCCGGCTGCGATCCCCTCCCCGGCTGCGATCATGGTGTCGACCACGAGCACCCGCCGGACGCCACGGGGGCCCTCCCGCAGCAGCAGGCGGTACCCG
>NZ_CDWWXA010000044.1:1708-14635 GCF_977971845.1 Frankia sp. CeCAU1
TCATGGTGTCGACCACGAGCACCCGCCGGACGCCACGGGGGCCCTCCCGCAGCAGCAGGCGGTACCCGCCACCGGCCGGGCCCCGCCCCGGACCGCCGCTCCTCGTCCCGTCCGGCGCGGGGTCGGGGAGAGCGACGACGTCGCACACCTGCAGCGCCACTCCGGCTGCGAGGCGGGTCCGTCGCCCGTCGGAGTCGATCAGCACCGCGGCGGTGCGGCCGGACGGATCGGAGCGGTCTGACTCGGTCACGACGAGGCCGTGGCCGTCGTCGGTCCAGCGGGCTGGGGTGGCGGCCCGCCTCCCGCCGCCGGCCAGGTGGCGCAGGTCACCGCCGTCCGCCCGGACGGTCCGGACCTCGGTGAGCTCCCCGCCGCCCGGCGCGACGTGGACGGCGATCCGGTCGTCGGTCGGCGACCACAGGACCGCCCGGACATGACCGGGGCCGGTGTCAACCGGGCGCTCCCGGCCGTCCGGGTCCCGGATCCACAGCGCGGGGGCGCCGCCGCGATCGCCGACGAAGGCGAGTCGACCATGCGGGCCGGTACTCGGTGCGCGACAGCTCGCCGCCGCGACCCAAGCGTCGGACAGATCGCCGGGACGCCCGGAGTCGACGGTGTGCGCCACCACCGACTGCGCCACCACCGGCCGTCCCACCACCGGCTGCGCCACCACCGCGGGTCGGATCATGTCACTCCAAGGGATCATGCGACTCGGTCGTGCGATGTACGTGGGTCGTGCGATGTACGTAGATCATGCGGCCGTGTGGGTCTGGAGCCACATCTCGAGCAGCGCGGCCTGCCACAGGGCGTTCGCGCCGAGCGCCGTGCGGTTGTCGTTCGGGGCGGCGAGCATCGTCTGGACCCACACCGGCCGGAACAGGCCCCGCGCCTTCGCCGCCGGATCGGTGAGCGCCTCGCGCACCCGGTCCAGGAACGGCCCGTCGAGATGGCGGATCGCCGGCACCGGGAAGTACCCCTTGGGTCGGTCGATGACGTCGACCGGCATCAGCGGGCGGCCGATGTTCTTGAGCACACCCTTGCCACCGGAGGCGAGCTTCAGCTCCGGCGGGCAGGCGGCGGCGAGCTCGACCAACTCGTGGTCGAGGAACGGGGTGCGGGCCTCAAGCCCCGCGGCCATCGTCATGTTGTCAACCCGTTTCACGGGGTCGTCAACGAGCATGATTGTCGAGTCGATGCGCAGCGCGGCGTCGACGGCGGTTTCGGCGCCCGGCCGGGCGAAGTGGGAGGCGACGAAGTGCCGGCTGGCATCGGCCTCGATGAGATGGTGCGGCTCCACCATCGCGGGCAGGTCCCGGTGCGGTCGGTCGGCGAAGACCCGCAGGTAGGCGTCGACGGCGTCGGTCCGCCCAACACCGGCCAGCGGCGGATACCAGGAATACCCGGCGAAGACCTCGTCGGCGCCCTGCCCCGACTGCACGACCTTGACGTGCCGGGAGACCTCCTGGGAGAGCAGGTAGAAGGCCACGCAGTCGTGGCTGACCATCGGCTCGCTCATCGCGGCGACGGCCGCGTCGACGGCGGGCAGCAGCCTCGTCCCCGGCACCCGGATCTGATGGTGGTCGGTGTCGAAGTACCGGGCGATGACGTCGGAGTAGACGAACTCGTCGCCGGGCTCGCCGCCGACGGCCTCGAACCCGACGCTGAAGGTCGCGAGATCCTTCTGCCCCGCCTCGGCGAGCAGCGCGACGATCAGACTGGAGTCCAGCCCACCGGACAGCAACACGCCGACCGGAACATCGGCGACCATCCGGCGGCGCACCGCGAGGCGCAGCCGCTCGGCGATCGCGTCCTGCCAGTCACGGGCGGTCCAGTCCGCGTGCGCGGGATCGCGGGTGAAGCTGGGACGCCAGTACAGGTCGTCGGTCGAGGTGCCGTCCGGCTCCACCACCCGCACGGTCGCCGCGGGCAGCTTGCGCACCCCGGCCAGAATCGTGTGCGGGGCGGGCACCACGGAGTGGAACGACAGGTAGTGGTGAAAGGCGACCAGGTCGATGTCGGAGGAGACGCCGCCGCCAGCGAGCAGGGCCGGCAGGGTGGAGGCGAACCGCAGGCGCTCGCTGTTCCCGGTGAGGTAGAGCGGCTTGATGCCGAGCCGGTCCCGGGCGAGGATCAGCCGTCCGCTGTCCCGCTCGGCGATGGCGAAGGCGAACATCCCGGCGAAGTGGTCGACGCAGCGTCTCCCCCACCGGTGGTACGCCTTGCCGATCACCTCCGTGTCGGAGGTGGAGAAGAAGCGGTAGCCTGCCGCGATCAGCTCGTCACGCAGCTCCTGATAGTTGTAGATGCACCCGTTGAACACCGTGGTCAGGCCGAGTTCGTTGTCCACCATGGGCTGGGCACCGCACTCGGACAAATCGATGATCTTCAAGCGACGGTGCCCGAACGCGACCGGGCCGGCGGACCATACTCCCACGCCGTCCGGGCCCCGCGGCACCATCGTCGCGGTCATCCGCACCACCGCGTCGACGTTCGCTCCCCGGCCATCGAATCTCAGCTCGCCACTCAGCCCGCACATGTGCGCTCCCGTCGATCGATGAGGTCAGGCGAGATCCATTCCCCGAGGCTTCCTTCCCGGTACCGCAGCCGTTGACTACGATCTCACTTTCGAGGACGGAGATTTCACAACAGTGTCCGCGATGTTGCCAACTCCCTCGGTCGCCAACCCGCGCGGAACCGCAGTGCACCCCGCGACGGAGCACCCCGCGACGGAAAACCGGGTCGCCCTGGATCCGACTACGGAGAGTATCGTCCACGGAAAGGTTGACGGCGGGGAACCACCGGCTAACGGCGGGGAATCCAGGTGTCCTTGGATCCCCCGCCCTGCGAGGAGTTGACGATCAGACTGCCGGGAGGCGCCACCCGGCTGAGCGCTGCGGGCACCACCCGCGGCTCCCGCCCGGCGTAGACAAAGACCCGCAGATCCACCGCGCAGGGTTCGAGATGGCTGTCATGCCAGGTCGGATGGGTCGACAGCGACACCAGTTCCTGGCCGATCCACTGCCGGGGATTGGCCAGGATCCGCTCGCGGGCCTCGGTAAGCCGGTAGGGCTCGGCGTGCGGCCCGATGACCACGCCGGACCCGCCATACCCGTCGACCGGTTTCACCACCAGTTGATCGAGGTTGTCCAGCACGTGTTCACACTGCTCCGGGTCGCCGCAGACATAGGTCGGCACGTCGTCGAGCACCGGCTGCTCGCCCAGGTAGTAGGTGACCATCCGCGGGACGTAGGCGTAGACGACCTTGTCGTCACCCACCCCGTTACCCAGAGCGTTCGCTATGCCGACCCGGCGGGCCCGAATCGCGCGCAGCAGCGGGAGCCCCAGCGGGGTGCCGTCGGCTCCGAGGGCGCCGAACAGGTCGTCCTCGTCCATCCGGCGGTAGAGGACGTCGACGCGGCACCGCCGGGAGCCGTCGATCCGGTGGACGACGTCGTTGTCGTCGACCAGCAGATCCGCCGGTTCCACCAGCGCAACGCCCATCTTCTCGGCGAGCAGGGAATGCTCGAAGTACGCCGCGTCGGTCTTCCCGCCAGTCAGCACGGCCACCGCCGGCTCCCCCGCGGCCGCGGCCGGGGCCGCCGCGGCCAGCGCCTCGTGCAGCAGGGCGGGTATGCCGTCCAGCCGCAGGATGCCGGCCGGCGGACCGAGCTCCGGCAGCACCGACTCGGCGAGCCGCCGGCCTTCCATGGCGTAGGCGATACCGGACGGGACGCGCAGGTTGTCCTCCAGCACCAGCCAGCCGCCGTCGCCGCCGCGGACCAGGTCGATGCCGGCGACGGTCACCCGGATGGCGTCCGGGCCGACGGCGCGACCGCCGTGGCGCAGGCTCGGCGCGTCGTTGACCACCCAGGCCGGCACGATCCCGTCGGCGACGGCCGCCCGCTCGCCGTAGATGTCGTGCAGGAACGCCTCCAGGGCCCGGACCCGCTGGCTCAGTCCGGTCGTCAGGGTCGTCCAGTCGTCGGCGGCGATGATCCGCGGGACCAGATCGAACGGAAAGGGACGACTGGCGGAGTCCCCCGAGGCCCGGAAGACGATCCCCCGGTCGTTCTGCTCGGCCTCGCGCGTCCCGACCCGTTCGTCGAGGATGCCCGGGCCGAGCCGTTCCAAGGTGCGCATGACGGCCCGGTACTGGGGACGGACCGCGCCGCGGGCGTCGACGATCTCGTCGTACCCGATCGGCTGGTAGCGTTCGAGCAGCCGCGGCGCGATCTGGTCGGAGGCGGACACAGCGGGCGCGCTCCCCAGCGCGGCCGCCGCCCCCGCGGGCGGGACGTCGCGGGTCTCGGCCAGCACCAGATCCGCGACGTCGGTGAGCAGACCCCGACGGGCGAAGGCCCGGCGCTGGCGGTGCGCCGAGCTGCCCCGGCCGACGGCCTGTTCGGCCAGGTTGTCGATGAGCTCCCAGTCGTCGAACCGTTCGAGCTGCGGGCGGACCTCGGTGAGCAGCCGGCGCAGCATGGCCTGGGCCGGTATCGGGCCGGCACCGAGGATGTCGACGAGGTCGCCCTCCAGGCCGGACCGGGCCGCCCGCCAGGTCGCCGCGCGCAGCAGCTCCGCGCGTGGCGGCGGGGCCTGGCCGCCGGCCTCGATCTCCTCGATGGCCTGGCACACCAGCGCCCGGAACAGCCCGGCGATAAGGATGACGTTGTCGACGTCCGGGCAGGCATCGCAGATGCGCACCTCGACGGTGGGCAGGTGGGCCGACGGGCGGACGTCGAAGTAGACCATCCCCGGGTCGCTGATCACCCCGGACCTGATCAGGTCTGCCACGAGCCGGTCGTACTCCGCGGCGGTCCGGAAGGACCCGGCGACCCCCGCGGTCGGCCAGCGCTGCCACACCAGCGTGCGCATGCTCGCGTAGCCGCTGTCGGCGCCCATCCAGAACGGCGAGCTGGCCGAGAGCGCCAGCAGCATCGGCAGCCACGGCGCGGTCCAGGCGACGACGGCCATCGCGAGGTCGCGGTCGGCCACGTCGACGTGCACCTGGGCGCCGCAGATGAGCTGCTCGCGCGCGACGATCTGGTAGTCCTCGGTCATCTGCTCGTAACGGTCGTCCCGGGAGACGTCGAGCAGATCCATGTCCACGATCGGCACGGTGCCCGCAGCGGCCGGCCCGAGCCCGAGCTCGCCGGTCACCTCCGCGAGTCGCCGCCGCAGATCGAGCAGGTTCGTCCGCAGCTCCAGCAGATCCGCCGTCGGCTGACTGTTCGTCTCGACAACCGATTTCAATAGCTCTGGAGAGAACGAGTCCCCGTCGAGTCGACGGAGGACCTCCTCGGCCCTGGGAACGAGCTGACGGGTGGTGAGATCGAGGATGTGAAATTCCTCCTCGACGCCGACGGCCACGATTCGTGCGTCGCTCATGGCGGGCTACGCTACGGCCGGCCGGTTACGCATGCGTGTCACAGATATGACCCGCCTCGGGAAGAATCCCGCACTACTCGCCACGGACCTGCACCCCCGCCCTTGTCGTCGTCGGGTACCGGCCGCCACCCGGCACCTCACCCGACACCTAGCCCGGCCCACCCGCGCGGCCACTCTCGTCCGACCCGTCCGTCCGGCCTGTCGGCCCTGCTGGTGGGGCCGGCAGGCCCACCAGGGTCTCTACTATCCCGCCGGGCCTCGATAAAACGTGACGAAGCGTGCAGGGCTCGGCGTGTCCGATGCGGCGCGCGGTCGCCCGACCGGCTCACCGGCGGGAGGATCGACGGGTGCCGCGGGACGGACGGGTGCCGCGGGACGGACGGGTGCCGCGGGACGGACGGGTGCCGCGGGACGACGATCGGGCTGCTGCCGGGCCTGTCCCGAGACGGGGGAAACGACCATCTCACCGTCAGCCTCCGGACCGGGATGGGCGAGCTGCGCAACGGCCTGCTCGTCCGCGGCAGCGATGCGTTGGTCGCCGTCGGCGGAAGCTGGGGAACGCGCAGTGAGATCTCCTTCGCGCTCCGGACCGGGAAGACGGTGATCGGTCTCGACACCTGGAGCGTGGACACCCGGGATTCATCGCTGCCGAGCGTCATCCCGGTCCAGGATGTTGACGATGTGGTGCCGCTCCTTCCAGCACACCTCAATGATGCCGGCCCTCGATGACGTCTACCGCTTTTTGTCCGACACGGTTATGACCCCCATCATAGGCGTTCCGAAGTTGCCGTTGGCGTCCTGGATGCCGCCCTCCGGCCCAGGTGCGACCGGCTGGTTGAAGTCATCCAGGTTCGAGTGGAAACGACAGCGGTGGAGGAAGGATCCCGCCTTGCGGAAAGTCAGGGTGAAACTTTCTCCCGGCTCAAGAACCTTGTCGCTGCCCCGGTGGTCCGATGCCCGAGAGAAAGAGGCCGACATTCCGGAGTGCTGTGAAAGTTGTTGTGAACGGGGAGTCACCCTGTTCGCCGACGGCCCGCTCGCCATTGCGAGTTCCCGCCCATTGCATGTCCCCGCGGCCGCGGAACACCTCGTGAACCGTCCGGCGTATAGCGTCGAAGGCGCCGGACCCGACGGGTCCAGGCAGATCGGCCGGGTTCCGCCGGCCGCGGCCCCGCGCACAGCCTGCGCACGGGGCCGGTGCAGGGAAGGATCGCGATGTTCTCGTTCGGGATACTGCCGGCCCTGGCGGGGCTCATGGCGGCGGCAATCGCCGCCGGGCTGTGGTGGTCGGCGGACTGGTGGGGGGCCGCCGCCGTGTCCGGCGCCCTGCTCGCCCTGGCCGTCCACGACGTCACGCAACGCCGGCACGCAATCCTGCGGAACTACCCGGTGTTCGGCCACCTCCGCTTCATGCTGGAGTCCATCCGGCCGGAGATCCAGCAGTACTTCATCGAACGCAACTACGACGGCCGCCCGTTCGACCGCGACATCCGGACGAGCATCTACGAACGCGCGAAGGGCATCCACAGCGACCAGGCGTTCGGCACCGAGCGCGATGTCAACGCGGTCGGCTACGAGTACCTGCTGCATTCGACGGTGCCACTGGCGGTTGCGCCAGGCACCCCGCCGCCCCGGGTGCGCATCGGCGGCCCGGACTGCACCCAGCCGTATGACATGGCGCTGCTCAACATCTCGGCGATGAGCTTCGGAGCGTTATCGGGCAACGCCGTGCTCGCGATGAACCGCGGCGCGGCGGCGGGCGGTTTCGCCCATGACACCGGGGAGGGCGGTCTCACCGAGCATCACCTGCGCTACCACGCCGACCTCGTCTGGGAGATCGGCAGCGGCTACTTCGGTGCTCGCACGGCGGACGGCGACTTCGACCCGGCGCTGTTCAAGGACAAGGCGGCTCTTCCGTCGGTCCGGATGGTCGAGCTGAAGCTGAGCCAGGGCGCCAAGCCCGGCCTCGGCGGCATCCTGCCCGCGGCGAAGGTCAGCGCCGAGATCGCGCGGGCCCGCGGTGTCCCGGCCGGGGTGACCTGTGTCAGCCCGCCGGGACACCGGGTCTTCTCGACTCCGCGGGAACTGGTGCTGTTCATCGCCCGGATGCGGGAGCTCGCGGGCGGCAAGCCCACGGGATTCAAACTGTGTATGGGGCCCCGGCGGGAACTGCTCGCGATCTGCCGGGCGATGCTGGCCGAGGGGATCACCCCCGACTTCGTCGTCGTCGACGGAGGTGAGGGCGGCACCGGCGCCGCGCCGCTGGAGTACGAGGACCACGTCGGTACTCCGCTCACCGAGGGCCTGATGACGGTGCACAACGCACTCGTCGGCGTCGGCCTGCGAGACCAGGTCCGGATCGGGGTGAGCGGCAAGATCGCCACCGGGGTGGACATCGTCAAACGGCTCGCCCAGGGCGCCGACTACACCAACGCGGCCCGCGCGATGATGATGGCGGTCGGCTGCATCCAGGCGCAACGCTGTCACACCAACACCTGCCCGGTCGGGGTGGCCACCCAGGATCCGCGCCGCGCCCGCGCGGTGGACGTCGCGGACAAGGGCGAGCGGGTGCGCCGCTACCAGCAGGCCACGGTGGCCCAGGCGGTACAGATGATCGCCTCGCTGGGCTGCGCCGGTCCCGAACAGCTGCATCCGGGGATGCTGATGCGCCGGGTCACCCACACCGGCACCCGCAGCTACGCCGAGCTGTACGAGTGGCTCGAACCCGGGGAACTGCTCGCCGAGCCGCCGGCGGACTGGGCCGCGGACTGGGCCGCAGCCGACCCGGACCGCTTTCGCCCCTGATCCAGGGGTACCACGACGCTCTTCGGGAAAAGCTCGTGCGGGAAATGGCCGCGCGCTTCTCATCCAGACAGGAAGGACCGGAGGATGCCAGCAATCACGCCATGTCTGTGGTTCGACACTCAGGGCGAGGAGGCGGCCAGATTCTACACGTCGATCTTCCCGAACTCGCGGATCGTCGACATCACCCGCTACGGCCCGGCCGGGCCCCGTCCCGAGGGTACGGTCATGACCGTCCGGTTTGAGCTGGATGGCCAGGAGTACGTCGCGCTGAACGGCGGACCCGAGTTCACCTTCTCGGAGGGGATCTCGCTGCAGGTCGACTGCGGTTCCCAGGCCGAGATCGACGAGTACTGGGACCGGCTGACCGACGGTGGCGAGGCAGGACCGTGTGGGTGGCTCAAGGACCGGTACGGGCTGTCCTGGCAGATCGTGCCCACGGCCCTGCCTGAGCTCCTTGACGATCCCGACCCGGGCCGGTCCCAGCGGGCGATGCAGGCGATGCTGAAGATGTCGAAGCTCGACATCGAGGAGTTGCGCCGGGCCGCCGACGAGGCGTGAGGCCCGGCGACGGACGCAACGGTCGCCGCGCTCAGGGCACGGTCGCCACGCTCAGGGCACGCTGGCGAGACGACGCCGGGCGGCCAAGGCCACGGCGATGCCGCAGGTCAGGGCGACGAGCAGGACGATCGGCCCCTGCCGGACGAACCAGGGAGCGACCTGCGGGTGATCGACGAACAACAGCTCGCAGTGCGGCAGGGCCAGGAACGAGCCGACCACGGTGACCGCCCCGAGCACCCGTCGCGGCGCCTGCCCGGTCAGGCCGAGGAGCACGGCGCCCCAGGTGAGATACCAGGGATAGAGGACGGGTCCGAGCAGGGCCAGGCTGAGTAGTGCCAGCCCGGCGGTGGCATGCGGTTCGCGGTCGCGGACGGTCGCCAGCAGCCAGACGAAGATCCCGGCGGCGACGGCCATGCCTGCGGCCCGGGTGGGTCCCACCAGATCCTCGAAGCGCATCGCCGATCCGGCCATCCTCGCCAGGGCGGACAGAAGATCGGCGAGGCAGGTGGTCGGGGCGTAGAGGGTCAGTCCGGCGGCCGGTGTCCGCGCGGCGCGCAGCCATCCGAAGCCGTCGGGTACCAGACTCGAGAGCACCACGACGGCGCTCGCCACGACGGCGAGGTCCCGCCCAGCGACGGCGGCGGCGCGACGGAGCCGGGCCGCACGCCGACCCGATCCGACCGCGGGCGCGGTCGCGGGCGCGGTCGCGGGCGAGGCGGTAGCGGCACTCACCGCCGCGACCGACCGCCAGACCAGCACCACCACGACGACCAGGGCCGCGGGCCACTTCACCAGCGCGGCCGCGGTGATGAGGACGAGACCGAGCACCGGCCTGCCGCGGTACACCGCCGTCAGGCCGCTGGCGAGCAGCGCCAGCAGGATGGCCTCAAGATGGATCGCGCCGACGAGCTGCAGCAGCACGATCGGACTACCCGCGCAGAACGCCAGCGCCCAGGGCCGTCGCGCCGCGGAGGACACCCGCACCACGCACACCGCCATCACGACGACGCTCGCCCCCGCGACGATCCGGTGCAGCAGGACCGCGCGCAGGACGTCACCGCCCGCAAGCGCGGTCACCAGCCGGAAGTAGCCGAGGGCGACCGGCCCGTAGGGTGACAGCGATGATCTCCAGATCGGATCGACGGCTAGCAGGATGGGACGGGCGCCGAGCGCGGTGGGCCCGGCGGCGTAGGGGTCGAGCCCGGCGGCGAGCATCGTCCCCTGCGCGGTGTAGCAGTAGACGTCGAGGCTGAGGATCGGCGGGCCGAGCAGCACCGGAACGGCCCAGAAGCCGATGACGAGGCCTATCCGCGGGACCGACAGGTCGCCGTGGTGCGCGCGCTGGCACAACCGGAACCATGCGCCGACGAGCAACGCCACCCCGATGATCATAAAAGCGGGTAGCGGAGAGGGGCGGTCGAACGGCACCGGGTCGAGCAGCCCGAACCAGCGTGACGGGGTCACGACTCCGGGCTGCAGGGCCAGTCGCCCCGCTACCAGCACCACCAGCACCGATCCGGCGGTCCCACATCCCGCGAGCAGGACGACACCTCCGTCGAGGCGTCCGCCGACGCCCCTACCGAGGCGCGACGAACAGCGTCGAGCAGGATCGCCCGGTCGGGCGGTTCCGTGCGGCGCGGCGCACTCTATCTCGTCCATTCCGGTACAAAGCCTGACGTTTCTACATCGCCAACAGGCGGCGCGCCCGGGAGCACCCGGTGAACAATACCTGTCCTGTATGGATGTCGGAGCCCACGGGCGCCGGCCCGGCCCGCGGTGTCCTGCCTCGGCGCCGGGCGGCTACCGGCGGATGGCGGCGGATGGCGGCGGATGGCGGCGGGATGAACGGCGGATGGTGACTGCCGGGCTCCCTGCTGGCGGACCGCCTCGGGGTGCTATGCCGAACGCATGCGGCAAGCGAGAACCATGGTCCCGGCAACCGTTACCACCTGCCCCAACGGGGAGACGGCAGGCCCGGGACCGCTGCCGGTCGCCTCGGCGCGACCGACCGCGCCCGTCGTGACCACGGGCGTCGTCGCCGCGCTGGTGGTGCTCGCGGTGATGATCGCACCGCAGCCGCAGACCGACTTCGCTGTCTACCGGCTGGGGGGGCAGGCCGTCTGGGACGGGTCCGCCCTTTACCAGGTGCGTACGGCGGCCGGCCTGCCCTTCACCTACCCGCCGATCGCGGCGGTGCTGTTCACGCCGTTCGCCGCCATCCCCCTGGGGGTGGCTGAGGTCGTCTGGGCCGCGCTGACCGTCGCGGCACTCATCCTGCTGCTGTCCAGGCTGCGAGCCTGGCTCATCCCGCCGACCGACACCGCGCGGGCCGCCGGGGTCGGGCGGGCGCTGGGCTCGCGCTGGGCGCCGCCGCTGCTGCTGGTGGCGGCGCTCGCGACGGAACCGGTTCGCAGCACCATCATCTTCGGGCAGGTCAACATCCTGCTGATGCTGGCGGTCTGGCTCGATGCCGGGCCCGGACGGCGGTCCACACCGTTCGCCCGACTGCCACCCGGTGCTCTCACAGGTCTCGCCGCGGCGGTGAAACTGACTCCGTTGATCTTCGTGGCCTACCTGTGGCTGGCCGGCCGGCGCCGGGTGGCGATCGCAGCGGTGGGGACGTTTCTCGCGGCCCATGCCGTGGCGTTCGCGCTGGCACCCGCAGCGTCCCGCGCCTACTGGGGCGGGGTGTTCGCGGATCCGGGCCGGATCGGCTCGGTCACGTACGCCGGCAACCAGTCGCTGTCCGGCGCGATGACCCGGATCTGGGGAGACGGCGCGTCGGTCGTCCAGATCCACCGGCTGGTGGTGGCCGCGGTCGCCGTCGCCGGGCTGGTGCTCGCGGTGCGGCTGCACCGGCGCGGGGAGCCCGTCGCGGGCCTGCTCGCCTGTGCGGTCACCGGACTGCTGGTCTCGCCGATCTCGTGGAGTCACCACTGGGTGTGGGCGGTGCCGACGCTGCTCTGGCTCGCCACCCACGCCACCGACAGCACCGACAGCACCGACAGCACCGACAGCCGAGCCTCACGCCGGTACGTCGGAGCGGCGCTCGCCGGCTACGTGTTGTTCGTGGCCTCCCCCGTCTGGTGGATCACGCCACACGACCAGAACTGGCCGCACCGCCGCGACCCGACCATCCTCCTCACGAACGCCTACGTGATCGCCGGTGTCGTACTCCTGGTCACCCTGGCGCGCGTCGCAGGCCGCCGGGACCTGTACCGCCCATCACGGAGAATGCGACATCCGGACCTGGTGCGCCGGGGCGTCAGGGGCTAGGTGGGCCCGAGATGCGTGGCAGGTCGGGCCGGGCGGGATCGGGGAGGGTGAGCTCGGTCGGGCCGAATCGGTCGGTGAGGAAGCGGCTGTGCGCGAGCAACTGGGCCGTGTCGCCGCGGGCGGCCGCCTCGGTGACCTCACGCATCCCACCGGCGAGCAGGGCCAGCGTCGCCAGCAGGACATCGCGGGGGGTACGGCCGTCGGGCAGCCGGTGGGTCTCGGCGTAGGCCCGCGGCAGCCCCAGATAGGTCTCCACCGCGGTGGGCAGGTAATCGGCGACCGTCCGCTCGACGGCGAACGTCTCCGGCGAGCCGGGACGCAGCAGGTGCGGGGTGTCCAGGACCTGCCGCAGCGCACCGATGACCTCCTCGGCGGCGGCGACGAGTGCCCGGTCGTCCGGTGCCCGGTCGATCAGGGCCCGGTACTGGGCCTCGACCGTCGCCCGCAGATCATCCACGTCGATCCCACCGCCCGCGACCGCGGCGCGGCGCGGCGGTGCGACCAAGGCGCCGATCGCGTAGAGCGCCGCGACGACCGGCGGCCAGAACGGCCAGTCCACCAGGCCCGCGGCACTCGCGCCGGCGCCGGCGAGCGCGCACGTGCAGCCGGCGATGTTCTTGGCCGAACCGAACCAGGTGAGAATCCACTGTCCCCGGCCGGGGATCGGCGCCGACGGGGGTGGTGCCGGGCGCGGGAGCCGCGGTGGACGCGGCGTCGGCGGTTCACTGGTAGCCACGGATGTCCTTGAACGCGTCCGCCAGCGACGAGGTACGAGCCTCGAACACCGCGCCGTCGACCCCATGGACGCACACACCAGCAAGGCTCCGCGGCTGTCGGACCCTCAGCGCCGCGCGCTGACCCTCGTTCACGAAGGAACGGTCTTCTACCGGGCCGACAGCT
>NZ_CDWWXA010000044.1:15049-16171 GCF_977971845.1 Frankia sp. CeCAU1
CCTGGGACTTGTCGAGGAGGCTCCCGCCGACGAGGAGGCCACGCGGGGCGACGTCCCGGTGACGGTGGGACGTTGGCGACGTCCGGGTTGGCATGGCTACGCCGCTGGGATGGGTCGACTACATCTCCCCGCTGGACCATGGCGGGGCCATCGTCTACTACCGCCCGTTCGATCGGTCCGCGCTCACGTGCCGCGCGTGGCCGCGTGGGGAGCGGCTGACGCTCGTTCCCTGCCCGCACATCCCCAACTTCTTCGATCACTCCCACTGCGCGAAGTGCGGTCACGAGCTGGGGAGCGTGGCCGCATGAGGCCCGCCATCACGCTCTGGTCGGACAATCGGGACGCCACGTACGGTTCGGGAGTGGTTCGCAAGCTGCGCACGATCGGCTACCGCCGCATCTCCGACGACCGTGCCTGCGAGCACAAGCTCACCGGGAACGGCACGAACGGGACGCGGCTCTACTGCCAGCGCCGCGACGGCCGGTGCCCGGCCAAGGTCCGCATCGGGGAGGACTTCCTCGTCGGGCTGGTCTCCGCTGCCGTGCGGGGGCGTCTCGACGAGCTGGTTCTCCAGCCCGTGGCGACGGAGGACCCGGCCGCCGCTGAGCTGGCGACGTTGGAGACCCGCAAGAGGCGCTGGCGGACCGGTGGGCATCCGGGAAGATGGACGACGACGCCCACGACGACGCCCACAAGGCCATCGTCCGCCAGATCCGCGAGACCGAAGCCCGCAGGCACACCAGCGCGCGACGGCGCGCCACGCTGCCCGTGAACGGCGCCGCGGGCTGGGACGGACTCGGCGAGGACATCGCCGCCAAGCGGGTCATCCTCACCCAACTGATCGACGGCGTGATCGTCGGCGGCGATGGAACGGTCGAGGGGGACAAGGCCCAGCGCGTACGGATCGTGTGGCGGGACCTCAACGACCCCCGGTAGTCCCCCGCCACCGACGAAGGCCCCGGCGTCTGCCGGGGGCCTTCGTCGTACCTGCCCGCTATGACCCTTGAGAGCCACACTGGCACGTTAGAACCGCCTTCCCCGCTGGCAGGGGGGGAGAGAGATTCCGTCCCTGGACCGTTGGCGGGCCGAGCGTGAAGGGGCCGAAGAGTCAGCGGGAGTGCC
>NZ_CDWWXA010000044.1:16501-29382 GCF_977971845.1 Frankia sp. CeCAU1
CGGCGGCACGCTGTGCACGATTCTCGGCGGCCTGGGCGGCGCGCGGGCACCGTGCCGATAAGCGCCCCCTGCGGAGCAGGATGCGACGTCACAGCGGGATGGTGCAAAGCCAGCGACACGGCGCGTCGGTGGAACCAGGGCGCTGACCTGCGACGCTGTGACGTACGCGGCCGATGCCAGCGATCAATGGTCCACATTAACCAGTCCACTCTGACTATCCCCGCTGGGCACCCGACCCGCACAGCGATCTTGCACGACAACCACGGTTGTCGATTGCGAAGCGGCAGCTACCCGACCCGCGACGAAGCATCTCCTTGGCTGACAACCAAGGTTGCCGGTGTGGGTCGTAACGTGACGATCGTGCCGGCCGGCCGGGCTGCGCTGCCCGCCCGCCTCGCCAGGCGCTCAGCGGCCCGGTGCCGCAGGTCGGCAACGTCCGGGGTGCAGGTCATAACGAAGGCCAGCGTCACGGGGCTCTCGCCCTTGCTGGTGCGGCCGGCACATCGTGCCAGCCGTGGCCGGGTGGGAACCGAAGGAGTTCCCGAAATCGGTAGCGACTCCGGGAGCGGTCCGGTAATCTTTCAGTCGCTGCCCGCAATCAACCAGAATCTGGGCTGCTTCGGCCTCGGTTATCGTCGCGGGCGCCACTGCTGATGCTCACGGAAGGAGACCAGCGCAATGACGCCACCGGATGACCTCGTCATCGTGGTAGAGGAGTTGGCCACGATCCAGGACCGCGGCGACTTTCAGACCTCTGATGGACCCGTCGGTGACAGCGGCGAGAACAGGGACGGCTAAGCATCGACGTTAGCTGTCGCCGTACGACCCTGCCTCTCTTTCATCTGTTTCGGTTGGTTTTTCATGGCGAGCTGGGTGCAGGCCGAAGGAGCCACCATGTAAAGGATGTTGATGGATCATCAGCTCATCCGCGATATAAAGACCGCGCTGGCATGGTCCGGACCCAGCTCGACATCCTCCCGGTTCCTACGGGGGGAATCTTCCTGATTCTGGGATATGCCCCAGGGTGCTCACGCCGACCAGATTTCTAGACCTGATAATGAGACGAAGCCCTGTCTCGCCCCAGATGCGGTGCTTTCAAAACGAATCAGAGCTGCATCCAAACTCCTTGCTTCAGATGAACACGACGAGGCGAGGGCAGGTCACTCCGATGGTCGATATGCGCCGGCTGGCCGGACTTTTGCAATCAGGCTGCACCCTGGTGTTGGACGCGGTCAACCACTTTGATCCGACGCTAGAGGTTGCGTGCCGAGCGTTTCAATGGTGGTTGCGCGCGCCTGTGCAGGCGAACGTGTACCTCACAACGGGCGACGCGGCGGGTTTCTCCCTACACTGGGATGATCACGACGTCATCGTCCTACAGTTAGCTGGCGACAAAGAGTGGGAGGTCCGGGGTCCGTCTCGCCGTGCTCCCATGTACCGCGACGCCGCACCCAATACTGAGCCTCCCAAAGACATCGTGTGGTCTGGTACCGTGAATACCGGTGACGTGTTGTATATTCCCCGGGGCCACTGGCATCGGGCGAGCCGCACCAGCAGAGGTGACGGGTTTTAGCCTTCATGCTACCTTTGGGTTCACGAGACGAACGGGCGTCGATTGGTTGGCTTGGCTTGCGGAGCAGTCGCGCCGCGAAGAGGTGTTTCGGGAGGATCTGAATCAGCGGGGAGAAGACCCGAAAGAACATCAAAACGACGGCGAGAAAATTATTGTTGCCGCATCGCGTCTTCTTACGTCACATCCGCCGGCCCATTACTTGGAATCCGTGGCGCATGCCACCTCCGCAGGCCGGCATGTCTCCACAGCCGGCATTTTTGGTCCGCCATCCGCGGTCGTGTGCGTTACTGATTTTCCACCTCAGATGGAGACCCAGGGCGATACAGTGGCGGTCGCGACGGCGGAGAAACGGATCGTCTTCACCAGGAAAGCATTACCAGCCCTTGGGTTGCTTCTGTCGGGCAATCCTGTGCGCCTTGACTACGTATCGTCCGCAGCGGGGATCGATGGCGCGCGCCTTGGGGAGATACTTGTCCGGGAGGGCATATGCGCGGAACTGACTCCGGAATTATTCTCGGGCTATACCGGTCTGACCACAGACGGCAAGCTTTAGAGGATGCCCTTGCCGTTGGCATTCAATGCCTAGACACAAGCTACAACCATCATGGGTTCGACTCGCATCGCCTTTTCTCAAGCGTCGTGGGCGATTTACTTTCCATGTTCTCCATCTCGACGAAATTCGGCTTCTTCCGAGAGTCCGGACGGGTAGTTCACTCCCTCGCTCCCGGCCAGCTTCGCCGTGCGGTGGAGGAATCAGCGTGCGACCTTGGACGCATCCCGGACGTCGTCTTTCTGCATAATCCTGAGAAGGCCCTTGTGGGAGTGAGCCCCGTACAAGCCCGTGAGCGCTTGGATGCGGCGTGCGCGGCGCTGTATGAAGCGGTAGCCATGGGTCTGTGCGCGTCGTGGGGAATATCGTCCTGGGATACGGCGCCGCTGATCCGGGCGCTTGACGGCGATCTCTTCGCGAAGGCTCCCACGCCAGACGTGCTCATGGTCCGCGCGGGGCTGACGGTGCCGTCTGACCAGCTCGACGCGAGCGAGCGGGCGGCGCAACGTCTGGGCGTCCCGTCCGATCGCCTGTGGGGGATGAGCCCGTTCGGCGGGGACGCCGCACGCGACGTCTGGAAGAGAATTAAGGCGGCCACCTTTCTTCAGCCAAACGAAGAAGGGTCAAATGTGCAAGCCGTCTTCCGCGTGTCATATGAGCTGCCAAGAGTAACGCGGACAGCCGTGAGTTCCGGCAGCACAGACCATATGAGGGAACTTGTGTCAGCCGAAGCGCTAAAGGTTGACCTAGACCAGATCGCTCGTTATCGGCAGCTCCTCCGTGAGAGAGGCGCTCACATCTGAAGGTCTTTCACCAGCCTTTCGACAGCCTGACATGCCGGCTCGTGAAGCGGCCCTGAATACGAGGCGGGCGCGCTGACAATGTCCGCGCACAGAAATAGCGTCATGATCTTACCTGTCTTGCTTTCCAGTTCCTCTCTGTACTCTCGGTAGATGCGGCTGGCGAGGTCGGGAATTGCCAGGCTGTTGACCCACAGGTTCGCTGGGTCCAATCCGCGCGGCGCCATTCCCCAGTCTTCCCAGTCAAGCAGCATACATTCTGGTGCCGTGAGATTCGCCCAATTTAGGTCGGCATGCGCGGCTGACCATTGCTCGATCCTAGTGTCGATCTTGCCGCCACGGGCCCGACTGATTGCCAGGTCCACCCGCGCTTGCGTTATTGTCTCGGTGTGAGGAGTAGCTAGCCGGGTGGTCGAATGCCCGGCAAGCGCGGCCAGCGAAGATCTCAGCGTCGCCCACCACGCCTCAGAAAGGTCGGGATCGGTAGTGAGGATACCACCGGGTTTAACGGGATGATCCGCGACGAAATCTGTCTCGTCAGCCCTCCACATGAGATCCTGGTCGGGATCGTTCCAAGAGACGCTTTGCCTCCAGACGGGCCGGGCCACGCCATGAAGCATCGATGAGGTCTCTGTTCCGTTCCATCCCTGACCGGTCATCTTCTCTGGAGATCGAACCTCAACACGGACCCAGGTTCCTCTATCGCTGGCGAGGCCAATTGAGCGTCGCTTCCGCACGACCGCGGTTCGGTCAAGGTGAACGTCTAGTGATCGCTCGACACGTTTCAAGACGTCGTTATAGGACCCCGACCTGAGATCCAATTTAGCGCGGACGTTTGGCACGATGGAAACCCTGTCTCTCTCGTCGCTCGGGCGGAGTGTCACCCGTCCGCCTGCGTTCGAGCGCCACGCGGACGGGCAACAATAGTGAAGACGTGCAAAATGCTATCTCGGCGCCCTGTGGACACCGTATCGGCTGTCAGGCCGTGAACTCTCCATCCGTCACACCACGCACGAACGCCGACCATTCCGCACTGGTAAAGACCAGCGCAGGCCCGGTTCCATGGTCCTTGCTGTCCCGTAGGGCGACAAGGCCGCCGTCAAGGAATGCAACCTCGACACACTCACCCTTAGCGTTGCTGTAGCTGCTCTTGCGCCACACCGCGCCGGAAAGATCGTGACTGTTCATGGTTCGAGACTCCTAGCTCGATCAATGAGCATCTTGGTGCTCGCGTCCCGCTCGGCCGCAGATTCCCACATAGCGCTGAACGACTCTTCGTATTGCTCTACCTCACGATTTTTCTCTAGATACAACGCTCCGGCAAGTCCCTCCACGTAAACCGTTGGCGGTTCCCCCGCTCGTCCGGTTCCGTTCTCGGGAAACCGAAGAACGACGAACGGACCCGACGTGACGCCCGCGTGTAGGCCGGCACTGAACGGCATTACCTTGATCGTGACATTAGGCAGCCGGTTTACGTCCGCAATCCGTTCGAGTTGCTGTGCGAGTACCTTCGGGCCACCAACGGGGCGATGCAGAATCGACTCGCTGAGAACAATATTCAGGACCGGGGGATCGGTCACTCGGGTCAGCAACGCCTGCCGGGCCATGCGTACATGAACTCGCCGGTCTATTTCGTCGTTCTCGATATCGGGGTCTTCCGCTCGGATCAGGGTCCGTGCGTACTCCTCTGTTTGGAGGAGACCGGGAACGAGTTCCGACTGGTAGCACCAGAGGCGAGAGGCTGCCTCTTCGAGCCCGATGTACAGGTCGAACCAGGCCGGGATGACGTCGCCGTAGCTGTGCCACCAGCCGCGCGCCTTCGTCTCCTTCGCGAGCCCCATCAGCGCCTCGGTCAGGTCGGTGGGTGCACCGTAGATCCGGCACATGATCTCTACGTCAAAGCTCCGAAGCGAGGTCAGCCCCGACTCGATGCGCCAGATCTTGGCTTCGGACCACTCCAGGCGCCGTGCGGCTGCCCGCACGGTCAGCCTCGCCTGGTTTCGAAGATCGCGTAGGTACCGGCCGAGCTGGCGGCGCGGCACGGTCGAGCCCGTCGTCGTGGTGCCTTCTGGCATCGCCTTTCCTTCGGTTTGAGGGTAGTCCATCACCCGAAATGAAAGACTCCAGTCGCTGTTTCGCAACAATATCAACATCTCTCAGTTTGCATTGTGAGTCTTGCATGTTGGGTCCTCACGGTGTTTGACTTCTGCGTGACAGCAGGCGCGCCGAGAGTGGCCGCCTGGCCGCCTACGGCGCTGCCATCGGCGGACGCTCGCGTCTCTCTGCGTTGCCAAGGAGCCCTCCTCGGCGGCATCTGCCGCGCCCTGCTGTCTGCGGCACGGAGACGGAGGCGCGGCGCGGGGGCTACCCGTCGCAGACCGAAGGGAGAGGGTCCATGGACGAACGCCGGTTCGTGGTGTGGGACGCGGACGGACGACCGCTCGGGGCATTCCCCGACTTCGACACCGCCCACGAGTGGGCGCACGTGCGGATGCGGCAGGCGCGAACCCGCCTCCCCCTGACACTCGACGACCGTGTAGCGAAGGTCAGCCGCCGCCTATCCCACGCCCGCTGTGAGCTGGTGGCGTGGGCCGAATTCGCCGTGTTGCCCGGCTGTGACCTGCCCGCTCTCGGCGCAGCCGCAGCCGCAGGCGACACGGCGCGGCGCCAGCCTGCACAGCACTCACGGTCGTGACCATCCGGATCATCGGCCGCTGGGCTGCCGTCCGCGCGCTGACCGCCGCACGGGGCTCAGCATGACTGGTGACTCATCGCCTGTGGTCCGGGTGGCCGTGGCGCACTTCCCGCCGACAGCCGCCGCCGTTCCCGACGTGCGCACGAGCACGGCCTGCACGCTCAGGGAATGGTCAGTCGACTCCGACACCGTCAACACTGTCGAACTCGTCGTTTGTGAATTGACCTCGAATGCCGTGAAGGCGAGCCGCCCGGAAGACGTCGTGGCCATACGGCTCACCGCGACAGGAGAATACGTCCTTGTTGGAGTGCGGGACGGCAATGACACCGCTCCCCGTATCAAAAGCCCGGACCTGTTCAGTGAGGACGGACGCGGCCTGCTGATGGTCGACGCGCTGTCGCGCCGATGGTCGTGGTGGAGAGTAAAGACCGGCGGAAAAGTTGTCTGGGCCGAGATTCCCGGTGGTTTGCAAGCCACGCCGCCGCCGACGCAGGCCGCTACGCCGATGCCGACGCGGACACCGAGGGTCGGGCCGCAGCCTACGGCGCCGGTCGTCTACCGCACCGACCCGGCGCAGCTCGACCAGGGACTTCGACACCGCCGAGGTCTGGTCGAAGGGCCCGGAGTTCATCGCCCGGGTGGGCTTGTCGAGCAACCGGTTGGACACCGACGCCGATTCCCGGATCTCCTTCTCCCCCAACCGGTGCACGGCTGCGACCTTCGACGCGAACGCCGGCGAGTGGGCATCGATGGACAGCAGCGTGCGCGCGAACGTGCCAGCCTGCTCGTCCAGTCGGGCCACGGCGTCCGGATCGATCGGAACGGCCGGTTCGGCCCGGTCAAGGGGCACCGGTGCCACCGGCTCGGGCGGGGTCAGCACCAGGCCGCCGGGGGACGTATTGCCAGGTGCCGTATTCCGGTCGGCGGCCGGCGGTTACGTGGTCAACCGGGTCTCCCCTGCGCCTGGTTCACAATCTTGTCAATCATGCGTTCCTCGATGGCGGCGGTGGGCGGTTCCACCACGTCGACCAGTGACGGCGGCGGCGCGAGACCCCGTTCGGTGGCCAGGCGGCGGCCGTACGCGGCATCCGCGGTACGAAACCCGTGCTGAGCCGCGAGACGCTGCAGCTGCGGGTCGGTGGCAAGCAGCCGCCCGGCGGCATCTCCATCGGCGGTCAGTGGTATCACCGTGTGCTTCGCGTAGATCGTTGGCTCCGGGTACATGAGGACCATGTCGGGGCTGATGGAGCCGTCCTTCGCGAGCTGACGGGCGACGAACTGCGCCTCGTAGATCATGGCCATCGGCGTCTTCCCCATCCCGATGGTGAGGAAGTCGTCGAAGGGTTCCTGGGTGGACTGCTCGACATAGCCCTGCTTGACGAACAGCGGTGCGCAGCGGGCGGCCACCCGATCCGCCGCGGCGCTGTCGGCGACGACGTTACCGCCGTTCTCGACATAGCTGGCGATCGCCAGGTACAGCGCCGCGGAGTTCGACGTCCGCACATCCGTCGAACTGATGAGCACGGACTTGCCGGTCTCGAAAGCGGTGTTCCCCGGCAGGTCCGACCAGCGGGTGTTCTTATCGACCAGATCGAGGTAGCCGCGCATGTTCAGGACGCGGTGGCCGCCGTCCATCCGCACGACCCCGGCTTTCTGCAGCAGTGACGCGATCGGCTGGAAGGTGGCGATCGCCATCGGGCTGAAGAAGGGGACGTAGGACTTCGTCACCTTCCTGGCGGCCCTGATCCGGTCGGCCTGCGGCGCGTCGGCCGGAAAGGCCAGGTCATATGGGGTCAGATCGCGGCTGGTGGCGATCTCCCTGGACCCCGCGGTATCGACCTGCAGCCGGTAGCCGAGCTCCGCGAGCCGGGCGCCCACCGCGGGGTCCGCGAAGAAGTCCCGCTTCTCCGAACCGGCCAGGACCCGGACGGTCCGCACGTTGCCGTCGGGCGGACCGCCGCCGGCGTCGCCCCCCAGCCGGGGGAGCACGATCAGGGCCACCACCGCGATCACGAGCAGACCGGCCAGCAGGAGCCCGACGGTCCTGCCCCGCTGCGCCGAACGCACCAGCCCTCCGCCCGAATCCCCCGATTGACCCCTCTGCCCCCATAATGGTAGATTCCGGCGACACGTTCTCCACGTTCAACCCACGCGACCGTTTCCTGGTGACGGTGGATGGCCGCGGCGCCCGTCCGTGGGAGACGAGGGGGGACGAGATCGCCCACGCGCTGTGCGGCTCCGTCACGACCACCATCACCGATGGATCAGTGGCAAAGATACGCCCCCGATCTCGCGTACCGGCCTCTGTGCCGGTAACCGCCTCCGTTGCATAAGAGCGCCCGATAGCGGCGCTCATGCCGCCTCACCTTGCGGTGAGGCCCTCCGCTCGTCCAGAACGGCGCACCGGTCCGACCGGGGCGGCTGAGGCGGGGTCAGCCCAGTACCACCCGGTGCGCGCCGGTGTGGAGGTTCATCGACGTACCGCGCACGAACCCAGCGAGCGTCATCCCCGACTCCTCGGCGAGGTCCACCGCGAGCGTCGAGGGCGCGGAGACCGCCGCGAGCGCCGGCACCCCGGCCATCAGCGCCTTCTGCCTGGAACCGACGACAGCCACCGCACCCCGACGGGTCGGTCTCATCGGCTCCGGGGCCGGCCGGGACCGCGAAACGGCCCCGGCCGGTGGGAGGATTCGTTCCCTCAGTAGTTGACGCGAGTCCAGCTGAAGACGCCCGGGGTAGCCGGGTTGATCGCGAGCTTCAGGTAGTCGTTCGCCTGAGCGCTGCCATCGACGACGACGCGGGTCACGTTGGGAGCCTGCAGGGTCTTCGGGGCCAGCGGGTGGATGCCGTAGAGCGGGTCCGTGCTCGTGAACGGGTGGTCGACCCGGAAGTTGTGCGAGTCACCCTGCAGGATGAGCACCGGCTTACCGAAATGCTCGGCGAGGGTCCCGATCCGCTTGACGATGGGATCGAAGCCACTCAGCCCGTCTCCACCGGCGGCCAGCGCGCTGGTGTCCCACATATCGGCCTGCATGAGCAGCGCGACCCCCGGCGCCCCGGTCCGGCGTGCGACGTTGAACGCCTCGTTGATCCACTCAAGGTCCGCGTCAAGCCTGGTAGAATACTCGTTCCGCTGCTCCGCGGACAGCGGCGTCACCCCGAACCACGGGACGAGGTCGTTGTTGCTGCCCTGCACGTTAAGTGTCGAGAAAACCACACCGGACTGGGTCCACATGGTGTTCTCCACGAAGGGCGCGTAGGCCGGGTTCGCGGATTCACTGGTGACCTGCCGGGCGTTCACGCCGAGGGTCCGACCTGGGACAGGGAAGAACACCTGACGCAGTTTTCCGAGACGTTCGAGAGGATTGTAACCACCGTTGTTCGCGCGGTGACAGTCGGTCCACTCGTTGTCGCCGGGGGTGTAGACAAAAGGATCCTGGAACTGGTCGAAATCCGACTTGATGGCGGCGAAGTACGAGTCCGAGCAGACGCTGCTGCCGTTCTTGATATCGCCGAGATGCGCGACCAGCGACACGTCGGGATCGGCGTTGATCTTGCCGATGTCGGTGGGAAACTCGGCGATCTTGGCGGCGCCGTAGGGGATGTCGCCGATCACGGCGATCGTAGACGGAGCGGTCCCGGTGCCGAGCGGGGTGGCCGCGTCCGCCGAGATCGGGATCGACACGGACGCGGTCAGCGTACCCACGGCCAGTGCCAACAAAAGCCTGCGGTGCCGCATTGCCGGACTCCTTCACCACGAGGACCGCACGGTTCTTTTCCGGGGACGGCGATTCATCGGGCCGACGGCCCGCCACCCGCACTCCGGACGTCCGGAAGCTATCGGGTCGACCGGAACGCCCCCGGAAGGGGTGATGAACCTTCACCCACGGCCAGCACAACGCGGGTTACCCTACCCCTGCCATCTCGGCCGCCGAACACCGGCGGCCGGCGACGGGAGTCGATCGAGGGAGGCACCGATGGAGGCAGGGGCATCCCCTCCCGAGCGGACCGAGCGGACCGAGCGGACCGAGCGGACCGAGCGAGAATGTCGGCGCGTCGAGGAACGGGGGCTGTGGTTCGACGAGCTGGAGACCGACGTCGTCTACGTCCACCGGCCCGGGCGGACCGTGAGCGAAGCCGACAACACCCTGTTCAGCACGCTGACGATGAACACCCAGGCGCTGCACCTCGACGAGGCATGGAGCACGACCCAGACCTTCGGCACTCGGCTGGTCAACAGCATGTTCACCCTCGCGACGCTGGTCGGCCTGTCGGTGAGCCGGCTGACCCAGGGAACGACCGTGGCCAACCTCGGATTCACCGAGATCCGCTTCCCCGCACCGGTGTTCCCCGGCGACACGCTCTACGCCGAGACCGTGGTACGCGACAAGCGGCTCTCCCGCAGCCGACCCGGGCAGGGGGTGGTCACCTTCGAGCACACCGCGCGCAACCAGCACGGTGACGTGGTAGCCGTGGCGGTACGGTCCGCGCTGATGCTGCGCCGGGCGGCGGACCGGTGATCGGGCAGCTGCCCGGCCCGGCGTTGCTGTTCTGCCCCGCGGACCGGCCCGACCGATTCGCCAAGGCTGCCGCCGCGGCCGATGGGGTCATCCTCGATCTGGAGGACGGCGTGGCGGCGGCGGACCGGCCGCGGGCACGGCGCGCGTTGCGGGAGACCATCCTCGACCCACTGCGGACGATCATCCGGATCAACCCCGCCGGGACCGCCGACTACGGCGAGGACCTGCGCGCCCTCGCCGACACGCCCTATCCCGTCGTCATGCTGGCCAAGACGGAGTCCGCCGAGCAGGTCGCCGCCGTCGGGCCGCGCCGGGTCGTCGCCCTGTGCGAGACACCGCGCGGCGTGCTCGCCGCGGCCGAGATCGCGGCCGTTCCCACCACCATCGGCGTCATGTGGGGCGCGGAGGATCTCGTCGCCGCGCTGGGTGGCCGGTCGAGCCGGGACGAGGCCGGCCGCTACCGGGGCGTCGCCCTGCATGCCCGGGCGAGCGTCCTGCTGGCGGCCGGAGCGCACGGGCAGGTCGCCGTCGATTCCGTGTACCTGGACATCGCCGATGTCGACGGCCTCGCGGCCGAGGCTCGTGACGCCGTCGCGAGCGGCTTCGCGGCGAAGGCGTGTATCCACCCGAGGCAGGTCGCGGCCGTGCGGCAGGCGTTCGCGCCGTCCGCCGACGAGGTGGCGTGGGCGCGGCGGGTACTCGACGCGGCGACGCACTCCGCCGGCGTGTTCTCCTTCGAGGGGCGGATGGTCGACGCGCCCGTCCTGCGCCACGCCGAACGCACCCTCGCCGCCACCGGGCATGATCCTGCTGTCACCGTCACAGACTCACCCGCCGATCAGCGGCGGCGCCAGGGCCCTACCACGATCTGTGGATAACCCGGCCCGGCATGGCCCACCCCGGCCTGGCCGGGGAAATGTGGAGGGTTGGGTACGGTCTGACGCCGTCAGACCGTACCCAACCCTCCACAACTCTGCGTAGAGAACTCTGGTCAGCCGGTCGAGGTGAGCGCGGCGACGAGAGAGGTGTCGTGAGTCGCGGTCCGGAACCGGGAATCGTCGAGCACCCGCAGGAGGAAGGGCACGGTCGTGGCCACGCCCGGTCCCTCGATGCGCAGCTCTGACAGGGCCGAGCGCATCCGCCGGACCGCGCCGTCGCGATCCGGCGCCCAGGCGACCACCTTCGCCAGCAGGGAGTCGTACCGGGTCGGTATCCGGTAGCCGGGGTGCGCGTGGCTGTCCACCCGGACGAAGGGCCCGCCGGGGAAATGGCACTCCGTGAGCGTTCCGGGCGCGGGTGCGAATCCCCGGACCGGGTCCTCGGCGTTGACGCGGCACTCGATCGCGACGCCGCGCGGGACGACCGCGTCCTGGGTGAGGTCGAGTTTCTCCCCCGCGGCGATCCGGAACTGCTCGGCGACGAGGTCGATGCCGGTCACCATCTCCGTCACCGGATGCTCCACCTGCAGCCGGCAGTTGACCTCCATGAAGTAGTACGCACCGGCCGGGTCGACCAGGAACTCGACGGTGCCCGCGCCGACGTAGCCCGCCGTGGCGACCCCGCGCAGCGCGGCCCGCCCCATCTCCTCGATGAGGTCCGCGGGCAGGCAGGGCGCCGGTGTCTCTTCGATGAGCTTCTGGTGACGCCGCTGCACCGAGCAGTCCCGGGCCCCCAGGTACACGCCGTTGCCGTACTGGTCGCAGAGCACCTGGATCTCCACGTGCCGGGCCGAGGGCAGGTAGCGCTCGACATACACCCGCCCGTCGCCGAAGACGGCCTGCGCGCCCGCCCGGGTCTCGGTGTAGGCGCGCAGGAACTCCTCGGGCTGCTCGACGATGCGCATCCCCCGACCGCCGCCGCCGGCGGCGGCCTTGATGATCACGGGATAGCCGATCCTGTCGGCGAACACCTCTGCCTCGTCCGCGTGGTCGATCGCGGTGTGGCTTCCGGGCAGCAGCGGAAGGCCCGCGGCAACCATCAGCGAGCGGGCGACGGCCTTGTCCCCGAGCTTCTCCATGACCGAGGCGGGCGGTCCGACGAAGGTGATGCCCTCGGACTCGCAGACCTCCGCGAAGTCCGCGTTCTCGGAAAGGAATCCGTATCCGGGATGGATGGCGTCCGCGCCGGCGAGCCGGGCGGCCTCGATGATCGTCGGGATGTTGAGGTAGCTGCGGCCGGCGGGGCCCGGACCGATCTGGACGGCCCGGTCGGCGAGCCGGGTCACCATGCTGCCGCGGTCGTCGGCCGAGTAGACGGCGACGGTACGCAGGCCGAGCTCCCGGCAGGTGCGCAGGACCCGCAGAGCGATCTCGCCCCGGTTGGCGATCAGGACGGTGGTGACCATCAGCCGCGGGCGTCCGGATCAATGGCGATCAGCCGTTCGCCGTACTCGACCGATGTCGCGTCGGGCTGGCACACCTCGACGATCCGGCCGGCTGTGTCCGCCTCAATGGGGATCATCAGCTTCATCACCTCGAGGATCGCGACCTGCTGCCCGGCCTTCACGGTGTCCCCGACCCGGACGAACGGCCGCGCACCGGGTTCGGGAGCGTAGTAGAAGACCCCGACGCTCGGCGCGGTGACGTAGCTCAGGCCAGCGTCACCACCGGCGGTCGGCGAGTCCGCCGGCCGCTCCTCGACCGGCGCGGCACCCCCGGGAACGGCACCCCCGGGAACGGCACCCCCGGGAACAGCACCCCCGGGAACAGCACCCCCGGGAACAGCACCACCAGGAACAGCACCC
>NZ_CDWWXA010000044.1:29491-36258 GCF_977971845.1 Frankia sp. CeCAU1
GTGCCGTTCCCGGGAACGGCACCCCCGGGAACAGCACCCCCGGGAACAGCACCCCCGGGAACAGCACCACCAGGAACAGCACCCCCGGGAACAGCACCCCCGGGAACAGCACCACCAGGAACAGCACCCCCGGGAACAGCACCACCAGGAACGGAGCGAGGCGCGGGAACCGGATGACGACGCGGCGGCGCCGTCGCCTGGACGGGCTCGCGCCGGTCGTCACCGAGCTCGGCCAGGTCGGTCCAGGCCAGCTCCACGACGATGTCGCCGGCGGTCACCCGCAGGTGCGACGGCGGCCGCACCGCGTTCGCGTACAGGGCAAGGGCGTGGTGCTGCACCGCGGCCAGGACGGTGTCGACGTCCGCCGCGTCGATGGCGGACAGCGGGCCGGACGCGGCGGTCGACCATCCCGGCGCCGTGCCCGGATCGTCGACCGCCCGGTTTCCGTTGGAGGAGACGGCGCCGGAGCGGCGCGCTGCCACAGTCGTGCTCATGAACTCTGCTCCCTGTGTTCGGAGTGTCCCGGGTGTTCGGAGTTGCCCGGGCGTCCCGGGGGTGACGCGCCGGCAGGCTCACCCGCCACCGCGCCGAAGCGACGGAAGCGCAGCCACCGCCGGTACACGAGCTCCTCCGGGCCGGCCAGTCCCAGCGTCGCCAGCGTCGCGCGCAGTGCGGCACCGACGAGCGCCGCGGCGTGGACGGGATCGGCCGCGGCACCGCCGTCAGGCTCGGGTACGACCCCGTCGACAATCCCGAGCTCCAGCAGCTGACGCGCGTCCACGCGCAGCGCCTCGGCAGCCTTCGGCGCGGCGGTCGCGTCCTTCCAGAGGATCGACGCGCATCCCTCCGGGCTGATCACCGAGTACACCGCGTTCGCGCACATCAGCACCCGGTCGGCGACCGCGAGCGCCAGCGCCCCGCCGCTGCCGCCCTCGCCGGTGACGACGGCGACAACCGGAACGGGCAGCGCCCCCATCAGGCGCAGGTTCTCGGCAATCGCGACCGACTGTCCCCGTTCCTCCGCCTCGACGCCGGGATGGGCGCCGGCGGTGTCGATGAAGGTGACCACCGGCAGGCCGAGCTTGGCCGCCAGCCGCATGACCCGCGCCGCCTTGCGGTACCCGGCGGGACTGGGCATGCCGAAGTTCCGCTCGCTGAGCTCCGCGACCGTGTGCCCCTTCTGGGTGCCGATCACGGCCAGCCCGACTCCGCCCAACCGGCCGAGACCGGCGACCATCGCCGGGCAGTCGGCGGAGGCCCGGTCGCCGTGCAGCTCGTTGAAGTCGTCCAGCAGAAGCGAGATCAGGTCGAGGGTGGTCGGGCGCCCGAGCGCCCTGGCCTGCCGCACGGCGTCCCAGGGATGACGGACGGGCAGGTGGAGCACCTCGGTGATCACCCGCTCGGCTCCGTCATGCCCGTCGGACAGGCCGCCCCCGGCCGTGGCGCCCCCGGCCGTGGCGCCCTCGGCCACCTCATGAACGCCGGTGGCGACGCGCAGGAGCCGGGACAGCGCGGCCCGCAGGTCGCCACGGGGAACGATCATGTCCACGATTCCGTGGTTCAGCAGGAACTCCGCCGTCTGGAAGCCGGGCGGCAGCTTCTGGCGGATCGTCTGCTCGATCACCCGGGGACCGGCGAACCCGAGGCGGGCACCCGGCTCGGCGACGATAACATCACAAAGAGTGGCGAAGGAGGCTGCCACTCCCCCGAACGTCGGGTCGCTGATCAGTGCCACGGTGAGCACGCCCGCCTCGTCGAGCCGGCCGAGCATCTGGCTCGTCTTGGCCATCTGCATCAGCGACAGCAGGCCTTCCTGCATGCGGGCACCGCCGGAGGCGGTCACAATCACCAGCGGTGTGCGCTCGGCCAACGCCAACTCGCCCGCCCGGGTGATGGCCTCGCCGACGGCCGATCCCAGGCTGCCGCCCAGGAAACGGAAGTCCATCGCCGCGACGATCACCTCGGCGCCGTCGATGCGTCCCCGCGCGCAGACGACCGCCTCGGCCAGTCCGGTCCGCTCGCGGGCCTGGCGCACCCGGTCCGGATAGGGGGCCGAATCGGTGAAGCGCAGCGGATCGGGATCCGCGGGCACGGGCGTCGTCAGCTCGGACCATCCCGGGTCCAGCAGCTGGGCGAGCCGGCTCGGGGCCGTCAGCGGCGCGTGCCAGCCGCACTCCGGGCAGACCCGGTTGGCTGCGAGGAACCGCTTGCCATAGAGAAGAGTCCGGCATCCCCCGCACAGATGCCAGGCGAGGCGGTCCGCGGTCGACTCCGCCTCGACGGCTGGCACGGGCACGGGCGTGCCAGCGGTGGCCCCGGGCGCGGTCGTGGGCGCAGTCACCGGGCACCCGCCGTCAGAACGTACCGGTGCGCCGGCGAGCTCTCGCGCGTGGCCGGCGGTCGGTAGGCGGCAGCCCGCACCGGCAGCCGCACCCCGGCGAACCGCAGTGCCGCGGCCCGCCCGGTGTAGGCGGCGCCGAGCATCAGCTCACCCGCGACGTCCACCGCGCTGCGCCGGTCGACGTCCGCCAGGTAGCTGCCGGCCGCCCAGGTGTTGAAGGCGCCCAGAGACGGGCCGCACCAGATCTGGTAGTCGGTGATCCGGTCGGGCGCGGCGGAGATCGCCCAGCCCGAGGACAGCCCGAGATACCAGCGGAACACCAGCGCCATCCGTCTCTTCGGGTTGGCCTGCGCGCGTTCGATCTGCTCCGGGTCGCGCCGGCTGAAGTAGTCGACGGTGTCAGCCCATACCTCGTCCACGGACCGGCGCAGGACCGAACGCTCCAGCCAGTCCCGATCCTCCGCCGAAAGGTCGTCGAGGGAGTCGTGGGCGCGGTAGAGGTCGTACAGCCGGCGGCCCCGCCCGGCGAACATCGTGCCGCGGCGCAGGACCTGCACCTCGGCGCCGATCTCGAACATGTCGGAGGCCGGCGCCATGTCGATGTCGTTCGGGCCCGCCTTCGCCAGCAACGCCCGCGCCGCCGCCGACTGACCGGACTCGACGCACGCCTGGTTCACCGAACCGGTGACGACGTAGGCGGCGCCGAGCGCGAACGCGGCGAACACCGCCGATGGCGTACCGATGCCACCCGCGGCTCCCACTCTCGGCGGGCGGCGGTAGCCGAGCTCGGCGGCGATCCGGTCGCGCACCGCGATGATCTCGGGGAGCAGGACCGGGAGCGGCCGGCGGTCAGTGTGGCCGCCGGAGTCCGCCTCGACGGTGATGTCGTCGGCCATCGGCACCGTGCGGGCGAGCGCGGCCTGCTCGGCGGTCAGGGTGCCATCCGCCACCAGCGGGCGCAGCAGCGCGTCCGGGGCGGGGCGCAGGAAGAGCTCGGCCACCTCCCCGCGGGAGACCTTGGCCACCACCCGGTGCCCGGCGTGTACGCCGCCAGCGCCGCCCGGCCGCAGCCCCGCGGCCCGGTAGGCGACGATCTGCGGGGTCAGCTCCAGGAACGCGGACGCCTCCACGCAGGTCACCCCGTGGCGCAGGCAGGCGGCCAGGATGGCCCGTTCCAGCTCCAGCTCGTTCGGGCTGTGGATCAGATTGCAGGCGAAGGGCGCCGGGCCGAGCTCACGGCGGATCCGCCCAAGCGCGTCGTCGATCCGGTCGGGCAGCACGCCGGCCGCCCCGTACGTGGCGAGGAAGCCCGCCCGTGCCATCGCCACGACCAGCTCCGGCGAAGCGATGCCGTTCGCCATCGCGCCGGTCATGTAGGGCTGACGCACCCCGTAGTCGGTCAGGAAGGACGCGGCTCCCAGCCGCTCGGGGCGGGCCGGCGGCGCCACAGCCAGCACCGTCGCCCCCGCCGCGCGCAGGCTCGCCGGGTCGTCGGTGGCCGCGATCGCGCCGCCCTGTTCGCTCACCACGACGCAGGGCGCGTCCAGCCGGGCGAGCAGGTCGTGGATCTCCTGGGCGGAACGCGCGAGCCGCGGCCCGCCCGATCCAGGACGCGGCATCGCCGGCGCGCCACGGACCGTCGTTGTCGTCGTCACCATGATTGCGCTCCTCTACCGCGCGCTTCGGCGGCGATGTCGGTCAGTCCGTAGATACGCATGCCGGGTTTCCAGACGCTGGCGTCCGCGACGACCCGTGCCCGGGCACCGTCGCGGCGGACCTCCTTGATGTGGACCTCCAGCGTCATCTCCCCGTCATCCGGGCGGATCTGGCCGCGGTAGCGCCAGCTCATCGGCAGCCCGGCCGGCACGACGAAGACCGGCTCGACGAGGTCGTCGGTCAGGCCCTCCTGGACCATCCACTCCTGCAGCGCCTGGATGACGGCCTCGACACCCAGCGAGCCGGGCATCACCGGGTCAAGCCAGAAGTGCCGCGCGAAGAACCAGTCGTCCGGGCTCGTGGGGCGGACGGCGTGCAGGTAACCGCGGCCGAAGTCGCCGCCGCCGTCCACCACCGTGATCTGGTCGAGCAGGGCCATGGCGCCCTGGGCGCACAGCGGCGCGTTCGCGGCCCGCCGGGCGGCCACGTCGATGGTCCGCCGGTCCGCCTGCGCCGGGCTGGTGCGTTCCAGCCAGGTCGGCACGAATGCGCCCTGATCGAGACCGTTCTGGTTCGCCAGCGTCCGCTGGGTGAAGAAGCCGAACAACGACTCACCGACGTAGAACGGCTCGCCGTCACGGTCATCGCCGTCACGGCCGGACCCGTGCGATCCGGATCCGTCGACCGGCACGAGGAACAGCTCGTACTGGAAGTTCTGCAGGATCGCGCCGCTGAGCACGGTCGTGGACAGCAGGGTCGAACGCTGCCGGATGGTGCGTCCCGCCAGGTCCACCTCACGCCGGACGGTCGCCGTGCCGTCGAGGTTGCGCAGGACGTAGTCGTTGGCCGGGTCGGTCAGGGTCGCACCCAGGTAGTAGCCCAGCAGGAGCGCCGACTGTAGCGATGTCTCCATGTGCACGATGTTCGGCATCGTCGGGCTGGGGCTGTCTGTGTAGTACCAGGAGTCCGCCGGCGAGTCGTACTCGGTGATCATCGACGCGCCGCCGCTGAGCTGACCGCGCGCGCCGTCCACCCGCATGACCCGGTCCACCAGCCGCAGGCCGCCGCCGGGCAGCCGGCAGACCGTCCGGCCCGCGGCGGAGGCGAACTCGGGACCGAGCGCGATGGCGAGGTCGCCGCGCGCCGCGTGGAACATCTGCAGCTCACCGAGCAGCGCCGACTCTCCGGTCGCGCCCACGCGGCCGAGGAAGGCCGGCAGGACGCCGCCGTGCGCCGGACCCACGGGGGTGCCCGGACGTTCCCGCACGGCCAGGGCGATCCCGCGGATCGTGGCGACCGGCCCGTGGGCGTCCCGCAGCTCAATGTCAGCGCGCAGCCAGGGCCGCGGCACCAGGTCGATGTCGGTGACGGTCAGCACGAGCTCCAGACCGGCCTCGGCAGCCGGCCCGGCACCGTGGCCGGGCGCGTGGATCTCGATCGACAGCCGGCCGAGCCCGTCGGGGAGTTCCAGCCGCTCGTCGGGCAGCGCGACGTCGAGGTGCGCATCCGCGATCACCAGGTGCAGACCGGCGGCCATCGCGAACACACTCACCGCCTGCCAGGAGGCGGTGAGCGCCGCGATGGCCAGGTGGGTCGGATCGGGCTGCCCGTCGTGGTCCACGCCGCCGGTCAGCCGGCTCACCGAGGCCCGCAACTGGCCCCGGCCGGCCGCGCCGCCCCGCGGCGCGAACTCCGGCACGGCGGCCAGCGGACCGCCGGGGGCGAGCCGCACCGACGGGTTCACCCCCCGCTGGTCGTAGCGGGCGCCGAAGACGCCGGCAACGTCACCGCGCGTCAGCCGGTCCAGGTCACCGGCGTCGAGGGTGGTGCGGGTGGTACGGCCGGGCAGTTTGAACGCGTCCTCCGTCCAGCCGCGCGCGCCCCGGGAGCCGGAGGGAGCACCCGCCGGCTCCAGGGCGGCGAAACCGGGCGGGTTCCCCGGCGCTTCGATGCCGGCGAACCCGGCAGCCCCGGCGAGACCGCCATGGCTCGCGCCGTCCCGCGCGAGCCACCGGAACACCCCGCCGAGGACCTCCAGGAGCACGTCGGGGCCGCGGGTGACCCGCAGCGCGAGCGTGACCTCCGCCGTGGCCGGGTCGAACCCGCCGGGGGCCCCGACGCGGGTGGCGGCCTGAACACGCAGCTCGTCCCCGACCCGGGGCAGCGGTCCGCTGGTCACCAGAGCCGCCCGGGTCAGCACCCAGTGCCCCCCTCCCCGGGGTGCCAGGTGCGCCGACCCGCGCAACACCTCGTCCAGGGCCTGGCGGACCACGGCGGGCAGCGACACCCAACCGTCGATCGCCGCGGCGTCCCGGGCCACGACGGTGACATCCACCGTCAGCTCGGCAGGCGCCGTGATCTCGACGGGGGCGATCGCGGGAGCGGGCCGCGGCGGAGTGCCGGGCGCCGAGGCACCCGCGTGCCCGGGGAGCCCAGCATCGTGGAAGGCCGGCCGGTCCACCGCCGGGGTGCCCCACCCCGGTCCACCCCGACCACGATCACCCACGGCGGCCGGAGCCCGGCCGCCGGGCGGTGCGATGGCGGCCATCGCGGCCAGCGCCCGGTCGGCCAGGGCGGCCTGCGTGCGCATCGCCGAGGCGTGGGCCGCGACCACCGAGGCCCGCAGCCGACGCAGGGTGGCCGTGGCGTCGTCGACAGCCGGGGCGGCCGCCGTACCCACAGCAGCCGTGCGGCCCACGCCGCTCAGGACGTCCGCGCCGCGGGTGGCGGCCGTGATCTCCCTGCCCCCGTCGGCGTTGTCCTCCTCGCC
>NZ_CDWWXA010000045.1:0-24091 GCF_977971845.1 Frankia sp. CeCAU1
TGCCTATTAGTATTGAGCCGCGAAATGAGAAGACCGGGTGCGCCGACGTGGTCGAAAGCACGGAAGGCAACATCGTCGCGAGCGCTAGACGCGAGTTCGGGACGGGCCCCGCGCGGTCGGAGAACCATGGCATGCACGGAATCCTCAGGCACGAGAACCGGGAGATCCCGTACCCGCCCGTCGGGGTGATGGCCGGCGGGCCGTCCAGGGAACGCCAAGGCGGTAATCCTGGGATGCACGGGTGCGGGAGGTCAGACACGCCCATAGTACCTGTGAACCAGCCGAACAGAGCCGCGAGAGTGGTTGCGGAGGCGGGGGAGGAAAGGGGCGTGGCCAAGGGGAACACGGCCAGCGAAACACGTTCCGGACGCAGAGCCGGGTCAGGCGTGTCAAACCCGTTGGTCCGTGTGCGCCAAGCCGCACGGCGGGACAGGAAGATGCGGTTCACCGCGCTGCTCCACCATGTTGATCTGGCTCGCCTGGAGGCGGCGTTCCGGGCGGTTCGCCCGAAGGCCGCGCCGGGCGTGGATGGGGTGACGTGGGAGGAGTACGAGCAGGACCTCCAGTGCAACCTGGTCGGCCTGCACGACCGGATCCACTCGGGGCGCTACCGGGCGAGTCCCTCGCGGAGGGTGTACATCGCGAAGGCGGACGGGCGGCGGCGGCCGCTCGGCATTGCCACGCTGGAAGACAAGATAGTCCAGCGGGCCGTCGTCGAGGTGCTCAACGCGGTCTTCGAGGAGGACTTCGTCAACTTCTCGTACGGGTTCCGGCCCGGGCGTAGCCAGCACATGGCGCTCGACGCGCTCGCGGTCGGTATCCAGCGGAAGAGGGTGAACCGGATTCTTGATCTTGATGTTAAGGAGTTCTTTTCGAGCTTCAACCATCAGTGGCTCGTCAGGTTCCTTGAGTACCGGATCGCGGACAAACGGCTCCTGCGCGTCATCGAGAAGTGGTTGCGTGCGGGAGTGGTAGAAAACGGCGAGTGGGCGGAGACGACGGTCGGATCACCGCAGGGGGCTTCGGCGTCGCCGTTGCTCGCTAACGTGTACCTGCACCGCGTCTTCGACCTGTGGGCGCAGTGGTGGCGGAATCACAATGCGCACGGAGATGTCATAGTCGTGCGTTTTGCCGATGACGCGATCGTCGGGTTCAGGCCGGGGACGACGCGCGGCGGTTCCTTGCTGATCTTCGTGAGAGGTTCGCGAAGTTCGGCTTGGAGTTGCACCCTGACAAGACCCGGTTGATCGAGTTCGGGCGGTTCGCCGCCGTGAACCGGTCGCGCCGTGGGGAGGGCAAGCCCGAGACGTTCAGCTTCCTGGGCTTCACGCACCTGTGTGCGACGGGGAAGAAGGGCTTCTTCTGGGTGAGGCGTGTCACGGACAAGCGGCGTGTGGCGGCGAAGCTCCGGGAGATCAACACCGAGGCGAAGCGGCGCCGTCACCAGCCCATCCCCGATCAGGGGCAGTGGTTGCGCAGCGTGGTCGACGGCCACCTGAACTACTTTGCCGTGCCAGGCAACAGCAAAGCGGTGGCGGCCTTCCGCTACGAGGTGGCCCGGACCTGGAACAGGGCGCTGTCGCGCCGGAGCCAGCGGGCCTACCTGAACTGGACGCGGATGGGACGTATCGCGAAGCAATGGCTGCCGACCGCCAAGATCCGACATCCCCTACCGGCCGTACGGTTTGACGCCACTACCCAAGGCAGGAGCCCAGTGCGGTAGTTCCGCTCGCTGGGATCTGTGCGGGAGGCCGCCCGTAAGGGCGGTCCCTACCGCGATCGGGTCCTTTCGCGGGCTGGATCCGTACCGCCGCGGCCACCGTGTCCCGATGAACGTCGAGCCCCGCGCAGCGCGGGAACACAACCTCCACCCCTACACCTCCTCCCATCAGACAGACACACCTACAGGTGCGTTGCCCGGGGAGACCTGAACACGGAAACTGAGGAACGCGCTCACGGCAGCAGGAACAAGTGCCCCAGGCCTCCGCCGCCATACTCAAACACGGGCTCGTCCGCACCAGAGACAGCCGACGTCGACCAGGTAACGCCCCACCATCATCCGGGCTTTGATGCCTCGATGGCCTCGATGACCCGCGGGCGCAATTCGGCGGGGGGGATGACGGCGTCGACGGAGCCGACCTCGACCGCGCGTTGGATAGTGTGCCGGCGGTCGAACTCCGTGGCGATCTCGCGATGCTTCTCCGCGTGGACCGAGACGCGGAGCTCGTCGAGCTCCGCGGTTAGCGCGGTGCGGTCGGCGCCGGTGGCAGCCGCGACGCGGGCCTCCAGGCCGCGCACCCGCGGGTCGGCCGCGGTGCGGGCGTCGACTTCGCGGGCGAATACCACCGCGGCGGCGGGAGCGCCGCCGAGAACCGAGGCGAACGAGCCCTCCAGCGCCAGCACGGTCATGTTCGGGTTCAGCGCCTTCGAGAACACCACGAACGCGCCACCGTGGTACCGCGAGATCACGCAGAATACAATGGGCCCGCGGAAGTTCACGACCGCGCGGCCGATCTCGGCGCCGTACTCCAGCTGCAGCTTGCGCATCGACTCCGGCGAGCCGTCGAAGCCCGACAGGTTCGCCAGCACCACCAGTGGCCGGTTCCCGCTTGCCGCGTTGATCGCCCGTGCGACCTTCTTCGAGGACTGCGGGAACAGTGTGCCCGGCGTATAGATTTCCGGGCCGTCGGCAGGCGGGAAACCGTGCCGCGGCACAGCGCGCGACTCGATGCCGATCAGGCATACCGGTATGCCGCCGAGGTGTACGTCCCACACCACCGCGGTCTCCGCGCCCTCCATGTGCTTCCAGCGTTCCAGCACCGGGTGGTCCTGGTCGGACAGCGCCTCCATCACAGGGCGGATGCCGAAGGGCTTCTTGCGGTCCGGGTTGGCCTCGGCGGAGAAGATCTCACCGACGGAGGTGAAGTCGCTGCCAGCCACCGAGTGAGGGTAGTCGGAGATGTCGCGGTCGACGGGGTCGTTCGTCTCCGCTCGCCGCGGACCATCCTCGCCGGGGGCGACATATGTGTGGTTGTAGTGTGCCATCAGCACGTCCACGGCGGCGGTCAGGTTCGGCGCCCAATACTGCCCCTGCCCGTTCGGGCCCATCACTCGGTCGTAGCCGCCAATGCCGAAGTTGTCCTCGGCCGACACGCCGCCGGAGACATCCACTGCCTGCTTGCCGGTGAGCACCATCGTCGAGTCCGGGGTCATCACCAGGATGCCCTTGGTGTGCATGAGCATCGTCGCCTCGGCGTTCCAGTACGGCTGCGCACCGACGGTGATGCCCGTGACCACGATGTTGATCTCGCCGCCGGCCTGGGTGAACTCGACGATCTGCTTGAGTGCCGCGCCCACCCAGTCCATGTTCTCCGTGCCCGATTCCATGGAGATCCGGGCACCGGAGGACAGCGCGTACCATTCCAGCGGCAACCGCATCCGCTCGGCCAGGTTCAGTGCGGCGATCACGCGGCGGCACTCCGGCTCTGACAGTGCGCCGAGTGACTTCGTCGGGTCGCTGAGCAGTACGACCCTGGTGACACCCCGCGGGTGCAGCCTGGTCGGGGCGGTGGCCACACCCACGACGATCGCCGCGGTGTTGTGCCCCTTCGGCCGGTCGACCGGCACCAGCGCGCAGCTGTCGTCGAGGTCGTACTCGACGAAGTCGCCGAGCAGGTCGGTCAGTTCATATGGGTGCATCATCTTGCGGTTGCTCGCGCGCAGCACCTTGAGCCGGTAATCGTCGATCGGCTCGATCGGCTCGACCGAAGGCTCGCCAACGGTCAGCTCGACGCCCGTGGTCTTGAAGGAGACACACAGGGCGATCTTAGACAGCTCGCCGGTCTGCGGGCTGCGCTGCTGGGCGATGAACAGGATCTCCTCCAGCTCGGCGTCCGCGGTCATCAGCAGCACACGTTCAGTGATCATCTCTAGCTCGGTGCGGGTGATGTCGCTTGGCGGCCAGACGTAGACCACGATCCGGTTGGTGTTGAAGCGCCTGTCCGACGGTCGCCGCGACCGCGTGCGGCGGATCGAGTCGACGCAGGCGGCCACGGCGACCTCGGCCGCTGGCAACGCGACCAGCTGGCCATCATGATCGCGCTCCCTAAACAGGTCGCATACCTGGATGAACGCGACAAAGCGGTTATCCGACGGATTCTCCCGCGCCACGCACTGGTAGAGGTACACATCCTCGTCTGACGACGGCAGCCGGGTGAGGTCGAATTTGCTCAGCCGCTCCAGCTGCATCCGCTGCGCGATGCACGGGTGCAGGCCGCGGATCGGCCGTTCCTCGGCCATCCCGGCGTCCGACGGCCGGAACGTGAAGCGGTGGGTCATCGTGCAGCTGCCTCCGGGGTGATGGTGATGGTGAGCCGACGCACCTGGGGCGGCAGCGGGTGCGCGCTGGCGGCCTCGCCCAGCACGGCCGCCATCACGTCGGAGTCCGCCGGCTGGTTCTCCCAGGACAGGTAGATGTCAGCATCGACGGAGCGCTCGCCGCCTGCCAGCTCCGCAAGCCCACCCAGCGCCGCGTCCAGCGCGTCGAAGCCCACTGCGCAGGAGACGAGCCTGGAGCCCGCGCGCTCGGCCACCCAGAATCGGTAGCCGGCGTACTCGGTGGCGCGGATGTGGGTGAGGTCCTTGTTGCCGTAGTACCGGCGGGTCAGCACTTCCAGTATGACCGTGTTATCCTGGTCGCCGCGCAGCAGACGCTGGCCCAGCAGCGGCACCAGCGGCTCGGTGCTGCGCACCATCTCGGCGATGCGCTCGGTGCGATCCGGCGCGTCCGGGTAGGCGTCCAGGTGGAGCAGGTGCTCGAAGATACGGATGCGCTCCTGAGCACGGCGCAGCAACTGCTGCTGATGCTGGAACCAGGCGAACATCACGTCGAGCGCGAGGTCGGCAACCACGGGGAAGTGGCCCTTCGTGGCGGTCACCAGCCGCTCTAGCGCCAGATACACCGGTTTGTGCACGGACTTGTCCGGCGGCGGCTCCCACCGCCACGATTCCAGCAGCGCCGCAACCACCTTGGCGGCCACCTTGGCGGTGGCAGGCTGCCGGGCAAGGAAGATTCGGAACACCGCGGCCTCGAGCTCGGGGGAGCGTTTCAGGTCGGTGACGTCGTAATGCCCGAGCGCCTTGGCCAGTTTGGCCTGGAACGACTCCGTTAGCCTGGCCCGCTCGACATCGAGGCTGCGCAGGTAGGTGTGGAAGTGCTCGTGAGGGCTGCGCGGGTGGCCCTCATCGCCGACGTCCATGCGGGCAGGCCAGTTCCGGCTCAGCTCGGCCAGGTCGGCGAATATTTCGATGATCTCGAGCTCCTTGGCCAGCGGCTGGTGGCCCTCCTCGGTGGCCGCCCGACGCGCGGCGAGGTAGTCGTGGAGCGCCTGGCGCTCATCGTGCAGGTCGAAGCCCAGCAGCAAAGCGCGCAGATCCTCCAGGCCGCGCGCGGTGCGCTCACGCGCCGGGACCTCCTCGGGCGCGGTCGGCAGGTCCAGCCCGGCCGCCGCGGCAGCCGGGCTGTCCTCGACCTCGGCACCGGCGATCGGCTCCAGCCGCAGCAGCGGCGCACCCGCCTCTACCTGGCTGCCCACGGAGACGAAGTATTCCCTCACCCGCGCCTTGAATGGCGCCTGCAGCACCGTCTCCATTTTCATGCTCTCCAGCACCAGGATTTGTGCGCCCGCCTCGATCTCGGCACCAACCTCCAGCGGCGTGGCGATGACCATGGCAGGCATGGGCGAGCGGACGACGTCGCCCTCGTCGCGGCTGACCCGGTGGGTGACGCCGTCCACCTCGATCAGGTGGACGGGCCCGTGGATGTCGGCGAGTAGCCGGTACCGGGCACCGTTGACGACGATCTGCCCGGTGTGCCGATCGAAGCGGTCAATCGTGACGTCAGCGGTGCGGACGTCGGCGCCCGCTTCGAGGCTGACGTGGAACCGGCACGGGCCCCGCCGCGCCACGCGCGCCTGGTAGCCGACGTCGCGCAACTTGAGGTCCAGCGGCCGACCGCTGTCGTGCTGCACCTGCGGGCGTCCGCCGAACGCCGTCAACAGCAGCCGCTGCCGCTCGGCGTGCTCCTTCTCCTCGTACGCGTCGATGGCCGCTGCCACCAGGGCCACGGCGGAGTTCCGGTGCGAGACAAGCCTGTCCCCGACGCGGTCGATCCAGCCGGTGTCCGCGCTGGCGTCGATCACCTCGGGCCGGTTGAGCAGGTCCAGCAGGAAGCTCTTGTTCGTGACGCCACCTTTGATGATCACGTTGGTCCCCTGGAGTGCCCGGCGCAGCCGGCCCAGCGCCCCGTCGCGATCGCGGCCGTAGGCGATGATCTTCGCGATCATCGAGTCGAAGTCGGCCGGGATGGTGTCGCCCTCGCTGAAGCCAGCGTCGACGCGGATGCCGGGTCCGGCTGGCAGCTCCAGCCGCGTGATGTGGCCCGGGCACGGCATGAAGTCGCGGTCGGGGTCCTCCGCGTTGAGCCGGGCCTCGACGGCGTGTCCGCGCTCGACCGGCCGCGCGCCCTGCAGCCGGCCGCCCGAGGCCACGTGTAGTTGGGCCTTGACCAGGTCGAACCCGGTGGTGGCCTCGGTGATCGGGTGCTCGACCTGCAGGCGGGTGTTGACCTCGAGAAACGTGACCTGCTTGTCGCCGGGGTGGTAGAGGAACTCGACGGTCGCAGCGCCCCGGTAGCCGACCGCGACGATCAGCCGCTCGGCCGCGGCCTTGAGGTTGGCCGCCTGCTCCGGGCTGAGCACCGGCGAGGCCGACTCCTCGATCACCTTCTGGTTGCGCCGCTGCACCGAGCAGTCGCGGACGCCGAGCGCCCACGCGGTGCCCTGGCCGTCGGCAATCACCTGGACCTCGACGTGCCGGGCCCCAGTAATTAGGTGCTCCAGGAACATGACATCGATGCCGAACGCCCGCGCGGCCTCTTGCCTGGTGCGCTCGAAGGCGTTGACAAGCTCGGACTCGTCCCTGATCACACGGATGCCCCGACCGCCGCCGCCCGCGGCCGCCTTGAGCATAAGCGGATAGCCGATCTTGGCAGCCACCGCCAGGGCGGCGTCCAGGCTCTCGACCGGACCGCGGCTCCACGGCGCGACCGGCACGCCGACCTCCTCGGCGATCCGCTTCGCGCCGATCTTGTCGCCGAGCTTGCGCATGGCCTCGGAACTGGGCCCGATGAAGGTGACCCCGAGCCTCTCGCAAAGCTCTTCGAACGCCGGGTCCTCCGCGACGAAGCCCCAGCCGACCCACGCGGCGTCGGCCCCAGTCTCCACCAGCGCGCGCTCCAGGACCCTCAGGTCGAGATAGGGACGCGCGGCGGCCGGGCCAAGACAGTAGGCCCTGTCGGCCTCGCGCACGAACGTCGCGGTGCGGTCGACATCGGTGTACAGGGCGACGGTCTCGATCGCTGTTGCGGTCTCGGCGACTATCTCCCGAACGGCTCGGATGAGGCGCATCGCGGCCTCACCACGGTTGACGATGGCGACGCAGCGGAACACGGCTGAGTCCTTCCTGCTCAAGACACATCATTCGGCTGGCGGGTGGCCGGTTCGTCCTCGCGACTGGTGACTGACCGGAATATGGGGATGGCGCCCGGCCGGTCGCGGTGACCGCGCCGGGATCGGCGACTGCTTGATATCGGGCCTACGCCCAGCGCAAGGCGACTCCACCCCACGTCGCGCCGCCGCCGAAAGCCACGATAAGGAGCAGAGAGTCCCGCTGGAGCCGACTGGCCCGTACAGCGTCATCCAGTGTGATCGGCACGGAAGCGGCACCGGTGTTGCCGTACTTGCCGACGGTGAGATGCAACATTCCCGAGGCGAGCCCCAGGTTCTCAGCCAGGTCGGCCAGCATCACCCCGTTCGCCTGATGGGACACGATGAGATCAACGTCGGGCAGCGTTACACCCACAGTCGTGCACAGTTCCGTCACGACTGCTGCCAACTTCTCGGTTGCCAGGCGACGAACCTCCCGGCCGTTCATCATGAAGTAGTGCTGATGTTTCTCGATGCTGAGATGGCTCGGAGGTATTCGACTGCCTCCGCCTGGGATCTGGATCAAGTCCTTGTTGCGTCCGTCCGAGTACAGGGTGCTCGCCAGCAGGCCTTGTCCGTCAGGTACCTTGCCGAGGACGACCGCGCCAGCACCGTCTCCGAAAAGAGTCGAGGTGCGGTAGTCGGTGTAGTCAAGAATGCGCGAATAGGTGTCGGCGCCAATAACCAAGGCGGTGGAGTAATCCGGGTCCGCGGCAAGTAGGGAGTCGGCGCACTTCAGCGCGTAGATGAAGCCGGTGCAGACCGCTTGAATATCGAAGGCGAACGCTCGAGTGGCGCCGATGGATGCTTGAACGTGGCATGCGGTGGCGGGCATGGGCTGGTCGGGTGTGGATGTGGCAAGCACGATCAGATCGATGTCCCGGGCCTGCATGCCTGCCGCGGCGAGCGCCTGTCGTGCGGCGTGGGCGGCCAGATCCGAGGTGGCCTCGTGCGGTGCTGCCACACGGCGTTCGCGGATGCCGGTCTTCTCGAAGATCTTGCCACGGTCGAGGCCGAGGAGATCTTCCATTTCTTCACTCGTCAAAATTTTTTCTGGGACGTATGACCCAGTTCCGAGAATGGCTGTGTTCACGACTGATCCTTTCAGGGGTCGAGGCTACAGCAGTTCGGCGATATACTCACTGAGATCGTGTCTCACCTGGGACATGCCGATAAACACATCAGTGCTACTCCCCACCAGGTCATCGGTTGGCAATCCAGCGTGCTCGCACGTCTTCTGCGTAGGCTCCAGCAACAGCCGCTGCTGATGATCGATCAACTCTGCCTCGGTCGGGTCAATACCGGAGAACTCCGGATCGAAGGCGCTGACGTCGCCCGATACAAACCCGCCACGCCGTAGCACATTCCGACTTGACCGGAGCGTCGTTGACGGAGCCGTCGGCTGTAGTGACCGTGACGTCGCTGTCGGTCAGCAGTTCGACCAGGTCACTCCGGGTCGGGTCCGCAAGATCCGGGGAGACCCGGGGCAGCCGAGCGACAACGCCTCCGTAACTGTCCAGCCGCAAACTATTACGAAAGACAGCAGCACCTGGACGTAGGCCGGATCACGGCGACGCCGCCGCGGCCCGGAACGCCGAACAACCGGTCACTTCAGAGCGATCGTGAGGTTGGGTGTGGTGGCCGCGCGAACGTCGCTGATAGTGACGCCGGGCGCGGCCTCCCGCAGGATCAGGCCGATGCCGGGCTTAATGTCGATCACTGCCAGGTCGGTGATGACACGATGCACACAGGCCTGTCCGGTCAGCGGCAGCGTGCACTCGTCGAGGAACTTGTGGCTGCCGTCCTGGGTAACGTGCTCCATCATCACGACGACCCGCCGGGCGCCGTGGACTAGGTCCATGGCGCCGCCCATGCCCTTGACCATCTTTCCGGGGATCATCCAGTTGGAGAGGTCACCGGCGGCGGACACCTGCATAGCACCCAGGATTGCGACGTCAACGTGCCCGCCGCGAATCATGCCGAACGACGTCGCTGAATCGAAGGTGCTGGCTCCGCGCAGGAGTGTGACGGTCTGTTTACCCGCATTGATCAGATCGGGGTCGACCTCGTCGTCGTAGGGGAAAGGGCCGACGCCGAGGAGTCCGTTCTCGCTGTGCAAGATGACCGTGGCCCAGGGCGGGAGATGGTTCGCTACCAGGGTCGGCAGGCCGATGCCCAGATTGACGTACTGGCCGTCGGTCAGGTCGGCGGTCGCCCGCTTGGCCATCTGCTCGTGGGTCCAGCTCATCGGGAACTCACAGTCCTCTTCTCGATCCGCTTTTCGGTGGTGGGGACGTGGACGACGCGCTGCACGAAGATGCCGGGGGTGTGGATTTCGGCCGGGTCGAGCTCACCGGGTTCGACGAGCTCCTCCACCTCAGCGATTGTCACCCTGCCCGCGGTGGCGCACAACGGGTTGAAGTTCGCGGCGCTCCCCCGGTATACGAGGTTGCCATGCCGGTCGCCCTTCCAAGCATGGACCAACGCGAACTGGCAAACGATCGCCTGCTCCAGCATATAGCGGACCCCGTCGAACTCCCGGGTCTCCTTCGACGGCGACGCGAGCGCAACGCCACCGGCCCCGTCATACCGCCACGGCAGACCACCGTCGGCAACCTGGGTCCCCACCCCCGCCGGAGTGTAGAAAGCCGGGATCCCCGCCCCGCCGGCACGCAGCCGCTCGGCCAGCGTCCCCTGGGGAACGAGCTCGACCTCCAATTCCCCACCGAGGAACTTCCGCTCGAACTCCCTGTTCTCCCCCACATAGGACCCGATCAGGCGACGGATGCAGCCGGCGTCCAGGAGAAGCCCCAGCCCCCAGCCGTCGACCCCACAGTTGTTACTGACGATTTCGAGATCGGTGACATCGGCGTTCAGCAACGCCTCGATCAGCGTGCTCGGGATGCCGCACACCCCGAACCCACCCACTGCCAACGATGCTCCGTCACGGATATCGTCGATCGCCATGGCTGCACTTGCGATGACTTTGTCCACCGTTCACGAACCCCTTCTGATACTAAAAGGAATGTAAGTAACTGGACTCCGACAGGGCCGCGGCCTGCGCAGATGCACCTTCTTGGGTCCAGCAACCAGGATTCCCATTAGTACCTGCCGTCCAGCGGTGGCCACGATGGGGCGACGGTCGCACCTTTCGGCGATTCCGCGGGCCGGAATCGCCTCCACGTCAGGCGTGGGACCCGGATGCCCGAGACGTCCTCCTGTGCCGGACAAGAAAGCGTCAACGTGCCCCCTTTCAGGGTGAAATCACGAACCAGGTCCTCTCCGATCCACCCGGAAACAGATGCTGCCTGCACCCGATGAATGACCTGCCTGCCAGATACGTGGTAAGATCCGTAGTATCCAAAGAACGAGGTGCCCCTGGAGATCGACTCGACATCGTCACGCGACCCGTCCCCGAATTCAGGGACGGGTGTGCTCGCGGTGCCACCCCGTGGGTCGCACACCTGCGCGGACATGTAGCCGTCTTCCCAGTAGACCAGTAGACCGCCCGGGTGGGCACCCATAGGCCTCTCTAGAACATCTCCGTTACGATTGGTGATGTCGAACGAGGCGAGCCGCCATACTCCCAGAGCGTTCGGCAGAAAATCACGCGCATCGGGGTGGTCCAATGGATCCGAGCGGCCCGTGCTGTTCATGATTACACCTCTCTTAGGGTCCGTAATGAAGTAAGTAATGCAGGCCAACATGCGTCTCCGCAGGTCATGGGATCGCGAGGGCTCCAAAGTGAACAAGTTATTTCATTCCGAATCCTTACACGCTGGTCGTAGGTCTTTCGATCCGCAGACCTTTTCGTCCTTCCGATCGGTCTCTGCCTGCGACGCTTCCCGCGACGCCTCACTCCATAGCTCTGATGGCACATAGGTGACCGCATCACGACCGTCGCGGAGGAAATCACACAGCGACGCTGCGGAACCAACGCCGCCAGGAAGGCGGCACCCGATCCCAATCACCGCAACCGCGCTGGAGGTGTTTCCTCCAGCATCCCGCGTCCGTTCACCCCAACCCTTACTCGGATGCGCGCGGATGGTCTGATCCGCCTTCTTGACCGGAGCGTCGTTGGCGGAGTCGTCGGTTGTAGTGGCCGTGATGTCGCTGTCGGTCAGCCGTTCGACCAGGACGCGCCGGGTCGGGTCCGCAAGATCCGGGGAGACCCGGGGCGGTCGATCGTCGCTCTTCCTCTGCTTCGACACGAGGACGCTCCTCAGCGACTCGATTGATATTGCGAAGGCAAGAGTACCCATGCCTGGCCGCTTCTCAGCCATTTGGTTGACATATTCTCCACTTTGGTGTGGTTGTCGATGGGGCAGACACGCCGGGCCTCGACCGGGCCCACCCAGGAGGAGGTGCCCTGGTGTCCCGGTCCGGAGATCTGCGCTCTGATGAGACCTGTGATGAGGCCCCGTCAGATGATCCACAGCCGCCAGCGAAGCCGCGGCCCGTGACTATCCGTGAGGTGGTACGCCTCCAGAATCTCCATGAGGAGGCCGGGGTGAGGTGGATGCGCTCCGCTCGCGCTCGCCAACATGTCGCTGCGGCTCACACGTACGTTCCTGGGGGCTCCTGCTGCTGTCCTTAACCCACGCGACGATCTGGGCCCGTGAGGTGAAACCGAGCTTGCCGAGAATGCGCTCGACGTGACCTTCCGCCGTGCGCTGGGCGATCACCAGGTAGCTCGCGATCTCCTTGTTGCTCAGACCGCGGGCGACGAGGTCCGCCACCTGACGCTCCCGAGGGGTCAGGGGTACCTCCGGCTCGCCGGCGGGAACGACGGGGTGGGCGACGGGAGTCCCGGTGCCCTGGGTAGCCGCGGCGACGGCCTCGTCCAGGTCGAGTTCCGCGCCCTGCGCTAGGGCGCGTTCGAGCTTCCGTTGATCCAGAACGCGTCGCAGGGCGGCCTCGCATCGGTGGTGGAACAGGGCGAGCCCGAAGACGGCGATCGATGCCCCGGTCTCACGCCAGATCCGCCCGGCCGCGCCGAGCAGGACCGCGGACTCGTGGTGCCGACCGGCCGAGGCCATGACCCACGCCTGCTGCTCCAGCGCGACGGCGATGCCGACATGGTCGTGGAACGCGTATTTGAGGGAGATGGCCGCGGCATGGTGCTCCATCGCCTGCTCCAACTCGCCTAGCTGCCAGGCCGCCAGACCGAGGCCGCACAGAGCGAACGAGCGGAAGCAGCATTCGCCGAAGCGCTCGGTCAACGCCACGCATTCCGCGAAGACGGTCGCCGCCGCGTCCTGTTCCTCGCGGATTCCGTGGGCCAGCCCGAGATAGAGCAGTGATTGGGCGAGACCGAGCGGCTCGCCGAGGTCAGTGAACCGGCGGCGGGCGTCCTGACTGCGCTCCACCGCCGCCGACGTGTCCCCGCTGATGGCGGCGAGCCTGCCCTCGACGCAGGCGATGCGTGCGAGCACCCGCTGCTCGTGCAGCCTGGCGGCCAGATCGCGAGCCTCGGCCAGCAGCGACACGGCCGCGGTGATGTCGCCCTGGAGGGACGCGGCGTGGGCGGCCGATTGCAGACCGATGGCCCGGATCCCGTCCGGCTCCGTGGCCTTGCTCAGCCCCCGATCAAACCAGAAGCGCGCCTCGCTGAGTAGCCCGATGGCGGCCCAGTATTGCCACAAGGCCACCATGATGGACAGAGCGGTCTCCGCCAGGCCCGGTGTAGTGAGGCAGAGGTCCAGCGCAACCCGTAGGTTCGCTTGCTCGTTCCGGATCCGCCGGATCCAGTCGAGTTGGGCCGGGCTGCACCACTGAGCGTCGGCGAGGGCCGCCATCCGGCGGTAGTAGGCGAGATGCCGACGGCGCACGTCCTGTTCCCGACCGGACTCGCGCAGGCGGTCCTGGCCGTACTGGTGAATGGTGTCCAGCATCCGGAACCGGACCATCTCCCCGTCGTCCTCACGGACCAGAATCGACTTGTCAACCAGCCCGCTCAGCAGGTCCAGCACGACCTCCGGCGGGTACCTGGCGCCCTCCACCTGCTCAGCCGCCTCCAAGGTGAACCCGTCGGCGAACACCGACAGGCACGCCCACATCTGCTGCTCCTCGGGAGTGCACAGGTCGAAGCTCCAGTCGATCAGCGCGCGCAGGGTCTGCTGGCGGCGGGGCCCGGCCCTGTTGCCTCGCGTCAACAGGGCGTAGCGGTTGTCGAGCCGATCGAGGATCTGCTCCAGGGACAGCGTCCGGAGCCGAGCAGCCGCCAGTTCGATCGCCAGCGGGATGCCATCCAGGCGATGGCACAGCGACGCGACGGTCCGCCAGTTGCCCTCGTCGAGGCTGAATTCCCCCAGCACCGCCGCCGCGCGCTCCGCCAGCAGGCTCACCGCCTCGTACTGGATGAGCCCGCCAGCCAACGCGGACTGGTCCGTGCCCGGGGCCGGCGCCGGGGGTACCCTCAGCGGGGGCACCTTCAGCACCCGTTCCCCTGCCACCCCGAGCAGGTGGCGGCTGGTTGCGATGACCCGCAGGTCCGGGCCCGCGCGCAGCAGGGTGTCGACGAGCCGGGCACACGTGTCCACGAGGTGCTCGCAGTTGTCGAGCACGAGCAGGATCCTGCGCGGAGCAAGGTGCGCGGCGAGCGTCGCCGCGGTCCATCGCCCGGAGAGGAGCTGCAGGTCCATCGCCTCGGCGACCGCGTCGACGACCAGTGACGGGTCGTCGAGGTCGGCCAACTCGGCGATCCAGACACCGTCGGGGAACGCGCGCTGCCGGTCCGCCGCGAGCCGAAGGGCGAGGCGGGTCTTCCCGACCCCCCCGGGCCCGGTCAGCGTGAGCAACCGGGCGCCGGCCAGCAACCGCAATGCCTCTGCCAGCTCCCGTCTGCGACCGACGAAGCTGGTTAGTTCCGCCGGCAGGTTCGACCTTCCACGTCCGGACACACACAACACCGTCCCGCTACCTATGGGGGGACACAACTTGGCCGGATAAGTGGACAATCGGGACAGACGGGTGGACAACCGGGACAGACAGGTGGGCAGGTGAGCGGACAGGTAGTGAGACAGGTAGTTCTCCCGTCCCCGCACACCGGTCCGTCGCTCAGGCTGCACCCATGCCGAGGACGCAGACTGCACTGCCAGCAGCCTTGGGATGCCAGGAGCCGGAGCCGACCGGCTGGAGCGGGTGTAGGCAGCCAGGGCAATGGCACATCCACGAGCCAATCAATTGCAATAGTCGGGTGTTGTACATCCGTGTTCCATGCAATGAGATGACGCCAGAGCTGGGGGAGGCCCTGCGAAGCAGGGCAGTCAGGAAGACCATTAACGTGGTGGCCGGATCTGGTTGCGGAGCCAGCCAACAAAGTCCCTTGGTATCGTCGACACCAGTCCTGTGCGCTTATGACGAAGTAAATTTATGCGAGACTAAGCACGCGAGACCAGATGCGAAAATCCAGCCGGTGGGCGAGGCCGACCGCGTTTCCCGGAAGCTTCGACAAAGATCTGATTTGATGACCAACGAGAAAGCGCATTCACCGGAGGGCTTGCCGGTGATTCGGCAGGCGACCTCCGAAACTGATGTCGTGGTGGTCGGTGCCGGCATCATAGGCCTGGCGAACGCCCTTCAGCTTGCCAAACGAGGCCTGCGAGTAACGCTGATCGACAACCTTCGCGACAAGAAACACAGCTACAAGGTTGGAGAGTCGTTCCTAGTCTTCACGAGTGCTTTTCTCCGCACTGTGGGCGAGCTGGATGAGTTCATCACCGAGGAATCATTCGCGAAACTCGGTGTATGGTTCTCCCACGGCACGGAGAACAGATCAGACTTCCGCGACACCACCGAGTGGGCCATCAACGCCGACCCGCATCCGCCGCATTATCTCTACGATCTTGCGCCCGACAAGAAGTGGTTCCGCTGCATGTTCCTCGACATGCAGATCGTCCGTCCCGAAGCGGAGGATTCGATGTGTGCGGCCGTCCGACGGCGTGCTGGAATCACTTTCGTCGACACCGCCCGAGTGAGCGACATACAGATCTCCCCGGGAGCGGACTGGCATCAGGTGGAATGGCTGGACGGCACAACCGGGCACAGCAACATCATCCGAACGCGCTGGGTCGTCGACTGTTCTGGACGCAACCGGTTGTTGGCCCGCGGCCGCGGACATGCCGCGGAGCGGCGGGAACTGACCGACGGATTTCAGACGACAGCGGTCTGGGGCCAGTTCGAGGGCGTGACCGATAGCCTGTTCGGTGACGAGTGGACGCATACCTTCCCCAACGGCCGCGATACGCAACGCGACCTGTACACCGTACATTTGTGGGGGACTGGTTACTGGATCTGGGTCATCCGGCTCTCGAAGGAACGGATCAGCGTCGGCGCGACTTTCGACCAGCGGTCGGCGCCACCCGGCCGAACTCCGCAGGAGCAGTTCTGGAATCTCATCCGGCGGCACCCCGTCCTCGACAAGGTGATCGCACCGGAGTCACTCCTTGAGTTCCGGACCTACCGTAACGTCCAGCACTGGACCGACACGTTCGTCAGCCCGCAGCGCTATGCAATGGTAGGCGACGCGGGCAGCATCATCGACGCCTACTACAGCCAGGGAATCGCGCTGGCGTTGGTGACCAGTTGGCATCTCGCCAACATTGTCCAGGACGACGTCCGCTCCGGGCACCTGGACCGGGCGTATATCGAGCGGGTGAACCGAGCCACTCGCCAGGACTGGCACATGCTGCGCGCGATGGTCCGCGAAAAGTACACTGCCGCGATCGCGGATCCTCGCTTCTTCGTGTTGTCCCACGTGCTTGATATGATGGTGTTCTGGTCGGTGGGCAGCACCCGTTCAGCGCTCACCCGATGGCTCGTCGACACCGAGGGCGACACCACTCGGGAGACCCCGAAGAACCGCCGCGTCCGGCGGCGTCTCCAATCCACGCTATTCTACTCCCGGGCCCCGCTGTGGCGGTGGTTGCCGCCGGAAACCGTGCATTGGATACAGAGCCGGCTACAGGCCAACCTCGCGGCCCGCGCACGGTGGCGGCTGGATCACGGTGTCAAGCTACCAACGGTCCGTAGCGTCCAGAACGTCACCGCGCCGCTGCCCAAGCTGTGGTGGCTGGCGATCGGCGGGGACCGGGGACGAGATATTTCAGCTCATGACCTGGTGGAACCCGCGGAACTACGACCAGAGGGCACCGCGACCTGGTTGGACCGGTTGCCCGTGCCGGCCAACACCCGACTGCGATGGGTGATCCGGCTGCGGCCGTATGCCCTGCTCGCCGGATTCGCCGCTGCCTATCTGTGGGACGGGGTGGACACGGCGATCCGACGCCTGCTCCTGCTTGTACGCCGCCCCAGCGACAGCGCGACGGCCAGCGAACTCGCTAACCACGAGGCCTTGCTAAGGAAAGATGAATGAAAGCCGTTACCGCTGGGCGACCGATCGCCTATCTACATTTGGACTCGCCGCACGCGGAGTACCCACAGATCGTTACCGCCCTGGCTGATTACGGTGTCACGGCAGTCGCGGTCCATCTCGACAACGTGCACACCGTCGACTGGACAGCGTTCGACGGCGTGAACCTACGAATGTGCCGCGGCTTCCACAAGCGGCCCGACTTCCTTGACAGGATCCGGAGACTGTATCTGGAGCTGGACGGGAAGATTCCAATTCTGAACTCGATGCGGGTGGCCGTCGGGACGCTCGACAAACGGCGGTACCTGTCAGAGCTCGAACAGGACGGCATCGCGGTGATCCCGACCCGCTGGGTTTCCCGGGGCGAGGACGTGACGATTGACACGCTCATGACCCAGACCGGATGGGACCATGTCGTCATCAAGCCAACCGTCTCGGCCGGCTCTTGGCGCACCTTCCGGGTCTCACGGAGCGGGCCGAGTACCTCAGCAACGCACTTCGTCCGGCACGGCCACGAAGCAACGTCGACGACGGGCGTGGCACCACGCCGCGACACGGAACCCGAGACACTGCTCCGTGACTTGGTGTCCACCCATCACGTCTGTGTCCAGCCCTTTCTCTCATCGATCCTGGCTCATGGTGAACTCTCCTTCGTCTTCCTAGGCGGAAAGTTGAGCCACGCGGTCCGCAAAAGAGTCGCCCGGGACGGCGGCTGGTGGGCACATGAACGGTTCGGTGGCCGGAATGAAGTTATCCAGCCGACACCAGCCGAGCGTGAGTGGGCATACTGTGTGTATGAAGCACTAGAGAACCGATACGGACCGTTGATCTTCGGCCGGGTTGACGGCTTGCGGGACGAACACCGTGTGCTGCGGCTACTGGAATGTGAGCTCGTCATCCCCCGTCTGCTCCTGACCGAGGGCAACGCCTACGACACGTACGCAAAGACCATCGTGCGGGCGGTTGGCGGCTGACCCGATGACCTACCGAGAAACGCTCGCCGGCCCCGGGGAGTAACGGTTACGTACGCAGCGCATCGGATCTACCGGCGGTTTACCTCATCCTGCCACTCTCGCTCGTGCTCGGTGTCACCGTCGGTTCAGACGTCCGCCTGACCTGCCCAGGAGTAGTGATGGTCAACGCATCCGGTCCGGTAGCCGCGCTGTCGTCCCATGCGCTTCTCGTTTTCCTGCTCCAGATCGCCGTCCTGCTCGGGCTAGCTTATCTCCTCGGGCGGGCGGCAACGCGGCTGGGAATGCCGGCAGTGGTGGGTGAACTCCTCACCGGCGTGATCATCGGGCCATCTCTGCTTGGCGCGCTCGCGCCTGGCTTCGCCGGCTGGCTGTTGCCCGCACGGGCCGACCAGTTCCATCTCCTCGACGCCGTCGGCCAGCTCGGCGTGATTCTGCTGGTCGGATTCATCGGCATAGAGATGGACATCCAGATGGTGCGGCGCCGGGGTCTGGCCGCCGCCCGGGTCGGCCTCGCCGGGCTGCTGGTTCCGGTGGGCCTCGGCGTCTCGGCGGGGCTACTGCTGCCTGACTCTCTCGTCGCGGACGGCGCCCATCGGCTGGTGTTCGCGGTGTTCCTCGGCGTGGCGCTCGGGGTCAGCGCGATCCCGGTAGCCGCGAAGATCCTCATCGACATGAACCTGTTGGACCGCAACGTCGGCCAGCTCACCCTGGCCGCGGCCGCAGTCGACGACGTGGCCGGGTGGTTCGCACTCTCCATAGTGTCGGCGATGGCGACCACGGGCGTGCGTGGCAGTGACATCGCCGTGCCGGTGGTCAGCATGCTCGGCACCGTGCTGGCCGCCCTGGTGGTCGGTCCTCCGACGGTCCGGCGGGCACTTCGATACGCCAGCACGGCGCGCGACGGTGGTGGCCAGATCGTGGTCGTCACCGTACTGATCCTGGCCGCGGCGGCGGCCACGGAGGCACTGAAGCTCGAGGCGATCTTCGGCGCGTTCATCGCCGGCGTCGTCATCGGGTCCAGCCGGGGTTTCGCTCCCGACCGGGTCGCGCCGCTGCGGACGGTGGTGCTCACTGTGCTGGCGCCGATCTTCTTCGCCACCGCCGGGCTACGGGTCGATCTCGGCAAGCTCACCGACCTGTCGGTCCTCGCCACCGGCCTGGTGGTCCTGCTGCTTGCCGTCGCGGGCAAGTTCGCCGGCGCCTACCTCGGAGCCCGGGCCAGCCGGCTTGGCCACTGGGAGGCCCTCGCGCTCGGCGCCGGGCTGAACGCCCGCGGGGTCATCGGCCTGGTCGTCGCCGGAGTGGGGCTGCGCCTCGGCGTGTTGAACACGGCGGCCTACACGGTGGTGGTCCTCGTGGCACTCGTCACCACCATGATAACTCCGCCGATCCTGCACCTCACGATGCGACGGGTGGAGCACACCGCGGACGAGACACTACGGCGACTGGACCCCACCGGCGACACCGAAAGCGCACATTCCGGTGCCCGACGCTAGCGCCGGCATGGACGTCAAATAACCGCATCCTACAAAAGGCTGTTTCGTAACTCGATCGGGTGTGGTGTGGGGTGGGTCCGGGGTGTGCTCGACCCGCGCGACCCGACCGGCTCACTCCCGCTCGTCAGCCCGTCGGGAAGACCACGGACAGGCCAACGACTGCGTGGCAGATGAAGGATTTTGGCCCTTCGGAGTCGCCCTGCCCCTGCCAGCCCAGGGGTGCGAATCCCCTGGGCCACCCGATCCAAGAAGCTGTTTTAGAATTACCCTGGTCCCATATCCCAACCCGATAAAGCGGGCTGTCGACCGGTTGGCACGCCGAGCGCCGGAGTCCGACCCTCTGGCGCTCAGCATACGTCCGAGGTTAGGGCAAGATCTAAAATAGGTTCCTAGAATTTTCCTCCGGGGGGGGTTGGGACCGCTGTCTGGGCTATGACCGCAACGTGGCTGGTGGCCCCGGCTGGCGCCGGCCAGGGTGTCGCACGTTGCGGACTCTCGATACTGGCCCGTGGTACGGGCACGGCGCCGCCGTTGTCCTGCTTGGAGTTCTGGCCGCAACCGCTGAGGAACAGAGTCGATGGGATGACGAGGGCGCCAAGCACCGTCACCATGGCTCGACGGCCACGGTGCCTCGGTGTCCGGGGCCATCGGGATCGGAAGGAATGTATGGTGTCCATAATGATTCAGTAGTCTACTGCCCTATGCGCAACTTTTCCACCTACCCGAGGGGCCGGGTTTTCCACCCGCCCGCGAGGTCAGAAAGATCCTGAAGCGTCTTCCCGGTGATCACATCAGTACCTTCGGCGGGTAAACCAGCCCGCCTCTTCCAAACCTTGCCGGTGCCATTAGTGATCAGGTGTGAGCTCAATGGCAGTACTTTAAGAGCGTGTCTCACACGGCGGTTCCGGGTAGATAACCGATCATGGATGTGATGGAGAGCGGCTTGCTCTACGTCCGGTCCCGGACGAGTTGTGGAAGCTGGTCGAACCGTGACCGCTCCGGTTCGAGGCAGGCCCGCAGGGCGTTGAACACCCCCGGCTGCTCGGCGAGGATCGGGCGGCCAGCGTCTGCTCGCCGACGTGGGAGCCGTCGATCGTGGCCCCGAGCGTCGCTCGCGACGCGTAGGTGGTCACGAGCGCGGCGCGCACAAGCAGGTGGGGCGGGTCGTCGGCGGTGCCCGACGGGCCCGACGCGGCCCGGTTCGCCGTCGTGCCCAGGCAGCGGGTCTGGGTGCCATCGCCCCGCACACCGGCGGGTCACATACCGTTATCAACCTCCATTCTCAAACGCCTTCTGACCGACAATCTCAAACACCTTCTCAGATCTCTGCGAATTCGCGAACGGCCTGGATGAACTGGTTGAACTGGCTACGGTGCACGTCGTGTGATGCGTTGTGCAACTCGACGGTGGTGCAGCAGACGGGCAGGATGCGGCGTGCGTGCGCCCATTCTTCGTCGGACCACAGTCCGCCCCGCAGCGGGTTGGCGCGGATGAGAAGGGTCCGAACAGTGAGCTGACCTAGGAGCGGGAGTAGCGGGCCTGTACAGGATCCATCGCGCACCAGGCTCTCGACGATGGCAGGGTCGGCGTACCGGAAACCCTCCAGCAGACTGTCCACATCATCGGGGTGCCAGCCGGGATGAACCATGGAGAGGATTTCCCGCAGTTCTATTTCGGACAGTGCGATGGCCTTGATCAGATCGTTGATCTGTTCGCGCTGCAGCTTTGGTGACATCATCACCGGGGGGTCTTCAAGAACAAGGCGCGACACCGCCGGGGGAAGCTGCTCCGACTCGGCACCGGTCGCGGTGACCAGGGCCACGGCGGCTCCCCACGAGTGGCCGACCAGCATCGGCTCCTCGACCCCCACGGCGGTCAGGAAGGACACCACATCATCAGCGGCCTTGCGTAGGCCGTACGACCCGACGGGTGGTCGAACACTGGCACCATGTCCTCGCAGATCGAGCGCGAAAACCTGGCACCTATCCCCCAGCGCGGGGCCGACACGAGACCAGCTTGCAGCCGATCCCGCGTTGGCATGCAGCAACACGACCCGCATCCGTTCATCTCGATCTTCACTCCAGACCCGATAGCTGAATCGGCCGGCAGGAAGATCAATGAATCGTGCGTGCCAGCCAAAATTGGCACGGCCAGCGTGTGCGCCCGTCATGGCGGTCTCTTTTCTTTGTCGGCGGTGGCCGTTATGGTGCTACGGTCGCACCAGCTGGCGATTCCGCGGGCCGGATCCGCTCCCACGTCAGGTACGGAAGCCGGATGCCAGAGCCGTCCCACTTTGCCGGACAGCACAGCGTCAACACATTTCCTCTCAATGCGAAATTGCGAACCTGGTTCCCTCCAATCCATTCGGGAACAGACGCCACCTGCACATGATGGATGACTTGATCATCCGCTAGGAAATAGGTTCCGCAGTATCCGATGTAGGGATGGTTCATGGCGATCGATTCGGCGTCGACCTGCGAGCTATTCATGAATTCGGAGACGGATGCGCTTGAGGTGTGACGCTGAGGATCGCGCAGGTGTGCGGACATGTGGCCGTCGGCCGCGTAGATCACTAGGCCGCTCGGTTGGGTGCCCATGGGCATGCTGAGAATTATTCCATTGCGGTCAGTAACGATGAACGAGACGAGCTTCCATGCTCCGACTAGCAAAGGTCCATGCGTATCGAGGTGGTCCGAAAAATCCGAACCGGTTACGCCGCTCATGAAGGAAAACCTCCATTGATGTTGGATTGGCTCAGATTGTTGACTTGCTGGTCCGAGGTCGACAGTTCGGAGGCCACGCCACATCCCCTCCCTTCAGCGTCCGGTGATGGCGGTACAGGAGCCCCTTCCCTGATGCGGGGGTGATCCCCCGCCGATGATCCCCGCGATCCGTAGGAGGTGGACGCCGCGTGCAACAACACCGCGGTACACGTCCGTCTTGGTGGCGGCAGGGCCGGGGAGGCTGGCGAATTCCGACCTCCGCTATTCCCGCGGAAGATCCAAAATTCATGATCACGTCTCGCGGAAGCGGTTGATCGCGCCCAGATGGCGGGTCCGTATCGCGTTGTCGCGCACGCCGAGGCCCTCCTGCGGCGCGAGGCACAGGACAGCGACCTTGCCATGGTGCAGGTTGCGGTGTACCTCGTAGACGGCCTGGCCGGTCTCGTCCAGTGGATACACCCGTGACACGGTCGGATGAACCAGCCCCTTGGTGATCAATCGGTTGGCCTCCCAGGCCTCGCGGTAGTTCGCGAAATGCGACCCCACTATCTTTTTCAGATTCATCCAGAGATAGCGGTTGTCGTAGGAGTGGACGAAGCCGCTGGTGGAGGCGCAGGTGACGATCATTCCGCCGCGGCGGGCCACATAGACCGAGGCGCCGAAGGTCTCCTGCCCGGGATGCTCGAAAACGATGTCCGGATCCTCCCCGCCGGTGAGCTGCCGGATCTTCTTGCCAAAGCGCTGCCATTCCTTCGGGTTCTGGGTGTGTTCATCCGTCCAGAACCGGTAGCCTTCCGACGTCCGGTCGATCACCAGCTCGGCGCCCATCCTGTGGGCAATTTCGGCTTTCTCGGAAGGAGAGACAACGCAGACTGGGATTGCACCGCCGCGCACCGCCAGCTGCGTGGCGTAGGAGCCCAGCCCCCCCGCTCGCGCCCCAGATCAGCACGATATCTCCCTGCTTCATGTCCGCGCCGTTGCGCGACACCAGCTGACGGTAGGCGGTGGAGTTCACCAGGCCCGATGCCGCGGCCTTCTCCCAGCTCAGATGCGCCGGTTTCGGCATGAGCTGGTTCGCCTTGACCAGAGCCAGTTCGGCGAGGCCACCGAAGTTGGTCTCGAAACCCCAGATGCGCTGCTCCGGATCCAGCATCGTGTCGTTGTGGCCCTCCGGCCGTTCCAGCTCGACCGACAGGCAGTGGGCCACCACCTCGTCACCTGGCGACCAGGCGTGTACCCCCGGCCCAGTGCGCAGCACGACACCGGCGAGATCGGACCCTACGACGTGATAAGGCAGGTCGTGCCGCTTGCTGAGCGGGGAGAGGCGGCCGTAGCGCTCCAGGAAACCGAACGTCGGCAGGGGTTCGAAGACCGACGTCCACACCGTGTTGTAGTTGATCGAGGACGCCATCACGGCGACCAGCGCCTCACCGGGGCCGATCTCCGGTGTCGCGACCTCGTCCAGGTGCAGCGAACGTCGGGGGTCCTTGTCGCGGGATGCGAGCCCACTGAAAATGTTGACGTCTTCCTTTCGGACGACCACTCCCCGGTAGGTCTCCGGCACCCGGAGGGATGTAAAGGCCTCCTTGGGCGTGTCACCGGCGAGAATAGCTGACCTTATTTCTTTCACGGTCGAACTCTCCTATACGATGCCGACATCGGGCAGATGTTCAGTAGACCCGGAAACCCCCCCCGGTCTTGTACCCCAGACGTCCGGACCTGACGAGGTCTTCCAGCAGGAGCGTCGGGGTGTACCCGGGTTCGCGGAACTCCCGGTACAGGGCGCGCTGGATGGCGAGTGTCACGTCCAGGCCGATGGCATCGGCGAGTTCGAACGGCCCCATCGGGTGTGCGCAGGCGACCTTCATGGCTGTATCGATCGCATCGATACCCACGTAATGGGACTCCAGCATCTTCACCGCGTCGTTGAGATATGGGAACAGTAGGGTGTTGACGATGAAGCCGGCGCGGTCGGCACACC
>NZ_CDWWXA010000045.1:24391-27110 GCF_977971845.1 Frankia sp. CeCAU1
GTACTTGCCCGCCGTCCTGGCCACGTCGAAGACAGTCGCGGTCACGTCGTCCGCGGTTACGATGGTCGGCACGATCTCGACCAGGCGCATCTTCTTCGCTGGGTTGAACCAGTGCATACCGACCACATCCTGCGGGCGGGACGCGGCGGTGGCACACTCGATCACGGGCAGCGAGGACGTGGTCGTCGCGAGGACCGCTCCCGGGCGTGCAACCGTGTCGAGTTCAGCGAACAGCGCCCGTTTGACGTCCAAGTCCTCAACGACCGCTTCGATGATGAGGTCACACTCGGCGAGGACGGACAGATCGGTCGAAGCTCGAACCCGTGCCAGTGTCGAAGTACGCTCGTCCGATGAGATCTTTCCCCGTTCGACCGCTTTGTCCAGTGACCTCTCGAGCTTCTTCCGGACAGCGGCGATTTTCTTCTCACTCCGTGCACGGAACACCACCTTGTAGCCAAGGTGGGCACAGACCTCGATGATTCCGCTGGCCATGGTGCCGGTGCCGACCACGCCGATCGTGTGCACCGGCCGTCCTGGGACCGCGAAGAAGCCGAGTTGGGGTGGTTCGACCATGTCGACGATCTCGGAGGAGTAAGGGGCGGCGTAGGTGTAGAAACCCCGCCCGGTCTTGCGGCCGAGCATGCCGGCGGTCACTAGCTGCTTGAGCAGCGGGGCCGGTGCGTGCAGGTGGTCGCGGGAGGTGTGATGGATCGAGTCGAGAATCTCGTACGCGGAGTCGAGACCGATCAGATCGAGCAGTGCCAATGGGCCCATCGGGTGACCGCAGCCGAACCGCATGGCGGCGTCGATGTCCTCACGGGTGGCGTAGCACGCCTCCAGCATCCGGACAGCGCTGTTAAGGTACCCGAACAGCAGGGCGGTCACGATGAAACCCGCCCGGTCCCCGGCGACCACCGCGGTCTTTCCGACCTTCGCGACGAGCTTCCCGACATCCTCCAGTACAGACGGGTCGGTGACCACAGTATGGATGATCTCGACCAGGCCCATGACCGGTGCGGGGTTGGACCAGTGGGTCCCGACAGCCCGGGAGGGGCGTGAGGTAGCGACGGCCAACGTGATGATTGGCAGGGAGCTGGTGTTCGTCGTAAAGATCGCCTCTGGCGGGCACAGCCTGTCCAGCTCGGCGAAGAGCCCGAGCTTCTTCTCGATCCGCTCGGGAATCGCCTCGATGACCAGCTGGCAGTCGGCCACGGCCTCGATCCCGGTTCCGGCCTGGATACGGGCGAGCAGGGCGTCCCGTTCGACCTTGGTCAACTTGCCGCGGCTCACCGCCCGGTCCGTGGAGTGCCGGATCCGATCGAGCCCGCGGGCCAGGGTCTCGTCGTTGAGCTCGACGCCGACCACCTCGATGCCGGCGCGCGCCACTACCTCGGCGATGCCGGCGCCCATCGTGCCGAGCCCGACAACTCCGACCTTCGTGCCGTTGAGCTGGATATCCATCAGGTCACCGGTGGACGATCCGGTGCGCTCGCCCCGGATTCTTCACTATTATCCCCACCAGTTGCGCCCTGTCTGGGGCGATGCCCCAATGCTTCGGACGGAAGCCGTCGACAATCCGTGTGGTCATCAGGTCGAACACCTCCGCGTTGAGGCGCACCAGGCTGCGGTGGGCATCTCCGGTGCGGCTGACCAGGCCGGCCTGCTCGAGCACCTCGATGTGCTTGCAGACCGTCTGCACGTCGGCCTTGCACCACTCGGCGAGCTCGCCGACCGTGGCGTCGCCGTCGCTCAGCCGCTCGATCAGGTCACACCAGGGCGGATTCGCAAGAGCCTCGAAGATCTGAAACATGATCCCGACCTTCCTCTGCAACCATGACACATCAGCTGATTCGTTTACGATAGTCCACCGAGTGGCCCATATCGTCAACTGTACGGATGAATATGGGCGTCCTCGGGGCGACGCGTGAGTCCTACGATCATCTAGGGTCTGGCGGCGCGATGGCGAACATGATCATTTTTGATGACGGGCGGTCCACCCGAACCCGCCATGGTTGCCGCTGGAAGCCAAGGGATGGCAGGATGATCTGCAGCTTCGCGACTGTCGCCAGATGGCGGCGGTTGGCGCTAGGAACGTCTCTCCGTAACGGGAAACTGGCTGAGTGGTTGCGATCTGCGTGATCGCTTGTGATCGCTTGTGTCTCGCCTGAGGTGCTCGGAAGTGGTGTGTTCCGCCGGGTGCGTGGTTCGGTGTCGGCCGGCTGCGCTGCGACCGGGTCTTCCGCCTGCCCGCACCGCCCGCCGAAGGCGTCCGGCAGGCCACCCCGACCCGGCCCCGGCCGCACCAACCGACGACCAGCGGTCATCCAACCGGTCGGGAAGACCACGGAAAGGTCAACAGCCGCAGGATCTGAGGGGCCGACAGGTTAAACGACAAGGTGCGCCACGAACGTGGAAGGGAGCGAATTGTAGGAAGAGCTTCTGACTGCGGTGCTGTGTAGCAGATGAAGGATTTGGCCATTCGGAGTCGCTCTGCGGAGGGAGGCTCCAGGCCGCCACATGCTGCGGGAGCGGTGACGCGTCCGTGGTGAGCGATGTGGAAAAGGCGCCGGCCGAGGTGTCAGGCAGGGATCAGGAAGACGAGCGTGAGCGAATCACTGACGACGTGCCGTTATTTATTAGGTGGCATCGAAACCGTGGGTCCTTGTGCCCTCGGGATGAGTCTGGCGGGTGTCCGCTGACTGGCCAGGTGGCGCCCGAG
>NZ_CDWWXA010000045.1:27311-35569 GCF_977971845.1 Frankia sp. CeCAU1
AGGAAAGCGCGTTACCCTTCGCCGAGGCAGGGACCATCCATCCGAGGCTTTCGGCCCAGCGGCGGGCACGTTCGGGTTCGCCGGCCACCAGGGGGCCCGGCGGGCCGTCGACGTAGAAGCTCCGTGGACGGTCGAGGAGGGAGAAGCCGAGACGGTGCAGGCACCTTGCCGCACTGGCCGCGGCCGAACCCGCGGGACGGGGGTGACGGACCTTCGTGTCGAACGTGGCCGCTCCGGTGAGCGGCGTCTCCTCGGGCGACCCACTCGGTTGCCTGGGCAGTGCCTCGAGCCACTCCCGGATCCCGATCCCCGGTGACACGACATTGCCCTCGGTCCGCCTGGTGGCGTCGTGCCGGGTCTCGGGCCGACTCATCTCGAACGCATGGGTGGGCCCGCCGACGATGAGGAGCCTGACATCGTCGTCCAGGGCCGGGTCTGCGGTGCCGACCTCTACGAGTCCGACGTCCAACCACGTCGACAGGCCGATCGCGACGGCGTCCGCGATCACCCTGGTGTTGCCGAACATCGATTCATACACGACGAGGGCGCGCATCTCGTCCCACTCCTCACCCGGAACCTCGTACCGGAGCCTCGTACGGTCCCGGCCGAGGGCGACGCCCGAATACCCGCGCTGTCCCGGCTGCCGTCGGTCTGTCGGCTGCCGCCGCGGGCTCCGGTCCTCCCGGTTCTTTCGGTTCTTCCGGTTCTTGCGGCCGTAGGGGTCTCCTCGGCCGTCGCGGGCGTCGACCCTCGATCCAGGTTCCAGACCAGTGTCCTCCGTGGACGGCCACGCAGGGCAGGGTAGGACGGTCTGGTCAAATCGGACATTCGGCACGGTCGGCGGCTTCCCCATGGGCCGCCGCCGGAGGTCGGTCCGCGCCGCCGGGAGGCCCGGGCAGGAGGTATGGCGGGCGTGCGATGAAACGAGCGAACGCGGTCTGGAGGGTGCTGGTCTCCGTAGCGAGACCGGCCGGTGTGGTGACGAAGGTGGCGATGGTAGACAATCTCCTCACCGTACGTCGTCTAGCGGGTCGCACAGGAGAATAGGTGATCATGGAGGAGTTGCCCGAGTGGGCCGCGGGGATCGATGTCAATCGCCCGAGCGCCGCACGGATGTACGACTACGCGCTCGGCGGATCGCACAATTTCGCGGTGGACCGGGAGGCGACGCGCGCCACCATCGAGATCCTCCCGGACGCCCTACTGATCGCCAGATCGAACCGGTTGTTCCTGCACCGGGCGGTGCGCTTCCTCGCTGCCGAGGCCGGGATCACACAGTTTCTGGATCTCGGCTCCGGGGTGCCGACGGTCGGTAACGTCCATGAGATCGCCGAAGGGGTGAATCCGGAGGCCCGGGTCGTCTATGTCGACATCGACCCGGTCGCCGTCATCCACTCCCGGATGCTGCTGGTCGACAATCCGCGGGCCACGGTGCTCCAGGCGGATGTTCGGCAGCCCGCGTCGATCCTCGGCTCCAGCGCGGTGGCCGAGCTGCTCGATCTTTCTCAACCGATCGCCGTGCTCATGGTGACGGTTCTGCATTTCGTCCCCGACAGCGATGACCCGGCTGGCATCATCGATTCCTTCCGGGAGGCGACGGCGCCGGGCAGTTACCTGGCCATCTCTCATGTGATCGCGGACGAGCGGGTCGTAGAGATCAACCAGGCCAGCAAGGTCTACGACGAGACCCCCACCGTGGTGACCCCGCGTTCCCGTGCGGAGATCGCCGGTCTGCTCCGCGGATACGAGCTCGTTGACCCGGGCCTGGTCTACCTACCGGCCTGGCGCCCGGACGCGGCGAGCATGGGCGCCGATCCCCTCGCGGACAACCCGGTGCGTTCCACGATACTTGCCGCGGTCGGGCGCCGGTAGCTCGCCGTTCCCGGCTGTTTCTGACTGTTCCTGGTTTTTATGATTTTTTTTGGTTATTTTTACTTTTTACTTTTTTTATTGGTTTTTCTCCGGCTTCCGGTGCTTTTCCGGCCAACGGCCGAGATTCTGTCACAGGGCGGGTCAGGCCCAAGGTTTGTCATGGTCGGGCAAGAAATGCGTGCGATGAGGAGTGCGTGCGGTGAGGTCCCTGCCCCAGACGGCACGCCAGCAGGGCGTCGCGCGCTTCGCCCAGGCCTGGGCCCGAGAGATCCTCGGCGCCAGCTATCCGGCGATCGGCCTGATCGACGTCGAGCAGCGGTTACGGGCGTTGAGCGACCGGCTCGTCGACGCCCTGCTCGCCGAACCGTTCACGGCCGACCCTGCGGCCGCGGTCGGGGCTGCCGTCGTCGAGTACACCTTCGGCGCCGCGGACGCGTTGGCCGGAACCATCGAGATCTGTGGCACCAGACTGCTCACCGACCTACGACTCGGGACGGCCGACGGGTACGGCGCCCGGCTGGCGGCGTTGCAGGGCGGCCTGGCCCAGGGATACGCCCATGCGCTGCGGGAGCGGATCCTCGCCGGGCAGGACTCGATCCATCGTGCGGCTCTGCACGCGAGCGATGCCCGCTTCCAGCTGATCTTCACCGGCTCCGCGATCGGAATCCTGATCAATGATGGAGACGGACGGATCATCGACGCCAACGACGCTTTTCTGCGGATGCTCGGAGTCGGCCCGGGTCAGGTGCAGGGCAGGTCAATCGACGAGTTTGCGCATCCCCAGGACGCGAGGGAGCTCCGGGAGGCCTATGCCGCCCAGCGGACCGCCGGACCGGAGCACATCCGGATGGAGCGGCGGTTCACCGGGATCGGCGGGTCGGTGGTGTGGGCCGAGCTGACCACGTCGTGTCTGCGCGACGACGACGGGCGGTGCCGCGCGCAGCTCTCCATGATCGTTGATGTGACTGACCGGCATCTGTTGCAGAATCAGCTGCGCCGCCAGGCGCGGCACGACCCGCTCACCGGCCTGCCGAACCGGACGGTACTCATCGAACGGGTCCACGAACTGATAGCCACGGGACCGGAACGTCGCATCGGGCTGTGCTTCATCGATCTGGACGGATTCAAGATGGTGAACGACAGCCTCGGCCACGACGTCGGCGACCGGTTGCTCGTCGCCGTCACGGACCGGCTGCGTCGGGTGCTGTCCCCGGAGCAGCTCCTGGTCAGGATGGGTGGTGACGAGTTCGTGATCCTTGTCGCTGACACAGCCGGCACGGCGGACGCCGTCGCCGTCGCCGAGACCGTGCTGGCGGCGCTGGCGAGCCCACTGCGGGTGGGTGACCACGCGCTGTCCATCGGAGCAAGCATCGGCATCGTCGAACGGCCCGTCGCCGGCGGGGACTACGCCGATCTGCTACGGGCCGCCGACATCACGCTCTACCGGGCGAAGGCGGAGGGGAAGGGTCGCTGGGCCCTGTTCGACACGGAGCGAGGCGCCCGGCAGGTGACCCGGCACACTCTGTCGACCATGCTGCCCCGCGCCCTCGAACAGGACCAGTTCGTCGTCGAGTACCAGCCGATCATCGCCCTCGGCGACGGTGCGGGTGCCAGGATGGCCGCCGGGGCGATGGTCGGGGTGGAGGCGCTGGTCCGCTGGCGGCATCCTGGCCTCGGTCTGCTGCCCCCCGACCTGTTTATCGGGATGGCGGAGGAGACCGGGCAGATCGTGCCCCTCGGCCGGCGAGTGCTGGAGCTCGCCTGCCGGCAGGCGCGGCAGTGGCAGGAGTGTCATCCGCACGCCCTGTTCGTCAGCGTCAACCTGGCCGCCCGGCAGACCCGCGAAGCCGGCCTGGTGGAACAGGTCCGACGCATTCTCGACGAGACCGGGCTTTCCCCGGACCTGCTCCAGCTGGAACTTACCGAGAGCGCCTTCATGGGCACGGCCGACGAGTCGCTGCGGGTCCTGCGCGGGCTCGCCGAGATGGGCGTGCGGATCGCTATCGACGACTTCGGCACCGGTTATTCCAACCTCGCCTACCTGCGTCGGCTGCCGGTGCACACGCTCAAGCTCGCCGGACCGTTCGTCGAGGGCTTCCGCTCGGCGCGGGACGCCGACCCGGGGGGTGAGGAGATCGTGCAGACGCTGGTCACGTTGGCCCACACCCTGCGCCTGACGGTGACCGCCGAGGGCGTCGAGACCCCGATGCAGGCCGAGCGGTTGCGCGCGGCCGCCTGCGACAGCGCGCAGGGCTTTCTCTTCGCGCCGCCGCTGACGGCTGAGGAGATCACCCAGAGGATCCTGGCCCGGTCCGCTGACTCGGACCGATCATCTTCGAGCCCCACGCAGGCAGCGCGGGCGGCATGGGCGCGCTGATCCCGTAGGGCGCGCTGACCTCTCCATCCCCAGCGGACCTTCGGCCTGGATGGCCTTGGCTCCTCCGGGCGGGGGCTCCTCCGGGCGGGGGCGCCGGTCGGTGATCTGCGGTCGGCACCCGTCATACGCTGGGAGTTTGGAGCCGGTAGTCCCGGGAATGGGCGGCGTGTCGATGTCTTCGATGCCGCGGTCCTCCCTGTCCTGGAGGCGGGGCGGACGGGGGCCGCGCACCGGCCATGAGCCCAGACACCATGAGCCCAGACGAGGACGGGACCGCCCGTCGCCGGGCGGGCCGAGGATCATCCTGAGTGGATCGCCGACCGTCCCGCGCAGATCGTGAATCGTGCCGGGGAGGGTGTGGAGGAGCCCAGGGGCCGGGCTGCCGGGTGGCCCACCGGCCGTTTCACCGACCGCGCCACCGGAGGGTCGACGGGCCGGGATCCGGCGGACGCGGTCGAGCGCCTCTTCGGCGGGGCCGGCAGGCCTGGCTGGCGCAGGGGGATCGGCCTTGACCGGGCATCGGCGGTCGAGGGACGGGACACGAGGGAGTAGCGGCCATGAGCACGGCGGCCGGGGCTGAGGATCTCACGGCCCTCGCCCGGCGACTCGCGCCTGAGGTCGTCGAGGAGGCCGTTCGAGAGGCCCGCGAACTCGCCCGACATCAGATCGTCGAGTGCCTCGCCCGTGAGATCACCCGGGTGGCGATGGAGGGCATCAGGCCGGCCGTGACCCCGCCTCGGGACCTTCCCCCCGTTCCGGTCTCGCAGTCGGGGTCGGTCTCGCAGTCGGGGTCGGTTCCGGAGTTGGAGTCCGTTCCGGAGTCGACTGTCGGAACTGTGGGCGTGGTCGGGCCTGGCGTCCGGCCGTCCTCGCGCGCGTCCCGGACCGACCGCGGTCTTTACGTATACGGCATCATCCCAGCGGCGAGCGACACCGCCGGAATCGATGGGCTGGGCGCCGACACCGAGGTGGACGCGATCGCCTGCGGGCCGTTGTCACTCGCCGTCTCGGAGGTCGAGTCGAGTCTGCTGCATGACCTCGAGGAGGACGTTGCCGACACCGGTCGCCTCGCCGCGCTGGCCCGCCGGCACGATCAGGTGCTGTGGGAGCTGCTGGAACGCGGCGGTGTGCTGCCGCTGCGGTTCGGCACGGTGCTCGCCGACCCGGAGCAGGGCCGGGCCATCCTCGACGACCAGGTACGGGACCTGCTCCAGATGCTGGACGCCGTCCGGGATGCCCATGAGTGGGGATTCCGGGTGGATTCGCCTGTCCACCACCCGGCGGAGATCGCACCAACGGTGGGTGTGGGTGGGCGGACCGGCTCGGCGACCGGCTCAGCAATGGCCTATCTTGCCGAGCGGCGCCGGGAGCTGCAGGCGGAGCGGGACCGGCGTGACGAGGTCGCGGCGATGGTCGATCGGGCGGATCGGGAGCTGGCCGCGCACGCGCGGGATGACGCCCGTCGGCACACCGGTCGGCCGGGGCGGATGTTCGACTGCGCGTACCTCGTGCCGCGTTCGGAGGAGGATGCGTTCCTCACCACGGCGACCGCGCTGACGCGGGAGCTGGACGCGGCGGGGTGCTCCGCCGAGGCGACGGGTCCCTGGCCACCCTACTCGTTTGTCCATATCACGCTGGGTGGTGACCAGCGTCTGGGCGGCACCTTCGACGGTCACGAGGACTCGCCCGGCGGTGGAGCGCCGGTGGTTGACCGGGTGCGCACAACTGACCGGGTGCGCACCGCCGATCTGGTTCCGGACGCTGATCGGGTCCCGGGTCCTGCCGGAGGACGGCCGGATGCTGTCGGAGGACGGCATGGTGGCGGCGATGACTGAGCTCGGCGGGGTGCTGCCGGGCAGTCCGTTCGGTCGGGGTCACGCCGCCCACGGATCTCGACGCGCGGATCAGGCTGGGTCAGCAGGTGGCCGACCTGGTCATCGCACGCCGGCAGCGTCAGGCCGACGCGATCCTCGACCTGCTGCGTCCGCTGGCGCTGTCCGACTGGCCACGGCGCCCGCACGGCGGCGCGGAGGCCCCGGGTGCTCAGCTGGGCGTTTCTGCTGCGCAACGACGCCGTGGACGCGTTCGACGCCGCCGTCGCCGATCTCCGTCGAGCCTGTCCGTACTTCACGATCGAACACGTTGGCCCACTTCCCGCCATTGACTTCGCCGAGGACCCCACGGGTCCGCCCGGAGCCGGTGACACGGCGGACGCCGACGCCTTCGGGGGGACCGGCAGATGGGGTTGGAGCTCGGAGTCCGACATCTGGGAAGAGAATGATCAATGAAGGGCTCCACCAGGGGTGCCGTCACTTTTCATCCGCTCGCTGACGACCTCACCCGGATCCATTCTGATCATGGAATACCACCCCAGCGGGTAGTGTCGGCATCATGGTCGCGGGACGCCTGGTCGGGATCTATACCACGCCGATCCGGGGTACCCGGATGCGGGCCCGTGAGGCCGTTCGAATGATCGAGGGTCACGGCCTCGAAGGCGACCGCTACGCCACCGGCAGCGGGACCTACTCCGCGCGCGGTGGCGCCGGTCGTGCCGTCACGCTGATCGAGCGTGAGGTCATCGCCGCCGTGGCCGCGGATGCCGGGGTGGCTCTGGCCGAGTGGGAGACCAGGCGAAACCTGGTGACGGAGGGCGTCGCGCTGCTCGACCTCGTCGGGCGGACCTTCCGCATCGACGACGTTGTCCTGCTCGGTGTCCGGCCCTGCCCACCGTGCTCCTACCTCGAACAGCTCACCCGCCCCGGGGTCTGGAGCGCGCTACGCGACCGGGGCGGCCTGCGCGCCGACGTCGTGCGTGGCGGCACCGTCCCGATCGGCGCGACGATCATCATCCCGTACCGGGAGGCCGAGCCCGTCAACGCGGTCGCGCCGGATCACGCGGTCGCATCGGGTGCGCCCGCCCCGACCGGTGAGGGATAGTGCCACGCATCCGGGTCAGTACCGCCAGGCGGGATCCCGGTGTAACCGGGCTGGTTCTTCAGCAGCCCGACGCGGGCGGCCACGCCGAGACTGTAGACTAGTGCCCGGACGCGGGCATCGATCTCGTCGCGGATCGACCGGATCTCCTCGAGCGTGCACTCCGCCGGATCATCCAGTTTCCAGGTGAGGTAGCGCGTGTCGGGGTAGCTGGGAACGGCGTCGCCGCATCCCATGTTGATGACGACGATGGAGTCGCGGACCATCTCGTTGGTCAGTCGCTTCGGGGACTCCCGGGACAGGTCGATGCCTACTTCGGCCATGACGGTGACGACTCCCGGGTGGATGGCCGGGGCCGGGGCGGTGCCGGCGGATCGGGCGCGGAACAGGCCACGACCATGTCGGTCGAGCAGGGCGGCGCCTATCTGAGAACGGCCCGCGTTGTGAACGCAGACGAACAGCACTTCGGGCGGACGAGCCACGAACGCTCCTGGTCGGCCGTGCTGGAACGGTGGGATAACGGGTTGCCGGGGTTGCGGCGGAATGTATTTTCTTCGGATCTGGATGCCGGGTCGCGATGTCAGGCGCTTGTTTGAATGTTGATGTTTTCGCGGGCTTCCGTTGCAACGGATGTTGGGTATGTCTCGATGGGGCATCGTCGAACACGGTTTCGCCGGGTGTGGCATCGCGGACCGTGATTTCATGGACCGAATATTCGCCGGCTATTGAGTCTTGCCGGCGCGACCATTGCCGACCGTAAACGCCGCCGGTCATTGTCAACAACATTTTGATAACACTGATGTAATCGTTCGCGTCAGCCGTGGGTTGCCAGTGACATACTCCCACGGGTGCCACCGGGTGCTCCCCACGGGGGTGACGAAGTCCCGGCGTCGCCCTGATCACTTCTGGTGGGCGAGGCTCTGGCGGTAGCCGAGAAGATCGCTGAGATGCCGACGCCGGTGGCGGTGATGGTCACCGAGGCGGTCGACCGTGCCTTCGAGGCGACCCTCGCCAACCCCTGACGGCACTCGTCAGACCGTCCCCGGGGGCTAGGGGCTAGGGGCTAGGGGCTAGC